>JABMRB010000340.1 GCA_013202865.1 Candidatus Nealsoniibacteriota bacterium
CATGAGCTTTGAGCCATGAGCTTTGAGCCATGAGCTTTGAGCCATGAGCTTTGAGCCATGAGCTTTGAGCTTTGAATAGGCTTTCTCACTGCTCACTGCTCATAGCTCATAGCCAAATCGGGAAGTAATTCCTGTACGACTTCTAAGTGCTGCTCCCCAATCCCTCCTAAAACGTTTCAACTTCCAATGTATGTTCCCGCATGAACGCCTCGGCCTCGCTGCGGTCGAAGACGCTGTCGGTGGCGGTGATCGAGCGGACGCAACTGGCGCCCAGGGTGCTGCCCCAACGGAGACAGCCGGCCGGATCCTCGCCGGCTAGCAACCCGGCGATGAAACCTGCGTCGAAGGCGTCGCCGGAGCCGGTGCCGCCGACGAACTCCGTCGGATAGACGCCCGAGCGTAGCCGCACGCCGTCGCCGATCAACAGGCTGCCGCGGTCGCCACGGGTGATCACCACGGTGCGGGCCCCCGCCTGGCGAAACCGCTCGGCCTGGGCCACCGGATCGTCCAGCCCGGTCAGTGCGGCCGCCTCGTCGTCGTTCGGTAGGAAGACGTCGATCTCGGGCAGCATCAACGCCACCCGCTCGAAACAGCCCGGCCCGGTGATCCCCACGACGTCCAGTATGGTCTTGGTTCCCGCCGCCCGGGCTGTCCGCAGCAGATCGACCATCGCGTCGGTCTCCAGGGCGTGCAGCATCAGGTAGCCGCCGATGTAGAGCACCTTGGCCCGGCGGACCCAGTCGGCCGGGATGTGCTCGACGGCGAATTGGGTGTTCGCCGCCGGCGACGCAATAAACCGGCGGTCTTGGCCCACCACGTTGATCACCATCGTACAGGCCGAGGGGATGCCCGGCAGGCGGTGAATCCCCTCGATCGCCACCCCGCCTTCGGAGAGCCGGTCGACGATGAACTGCCCGAGCACGTCCTGCCCGACGCAGCCGGACACCCCCACGGCGACCCCCAGCCCGGCAAGATCCAGGGCCGTGTTGCTCGCACAGCCACCCAGGGCCAGCTCGATCCGCTCAGGAGCGACCAATTCGCCTTCCTCAGGCGCCCGCTCGACCGGCGAGCAGACGACGTCAGCGAACAGAATTCCGGTACAAAGGCAGTCGATTTCCACGATCGGTCTCCGCGGCCGCGCCCACCGCCGGGCGCATGGATCCTCCTTGCAGTGCCGTTATCGGCCGGAGAACTCGGCAGATAACGCAACGGCGGCATACCCCCCACAGGGATGTAGAGGGGCTCGTCGCACGCCTACCTTGATAGCAAGCCGGCGGACATTTTTCCAGCCCCGCCGCAGTGCAGAGGAACTGCAAATGGCGTAACCCGCGTGAGGAAAACGAGTTACGCAATCTCTCGTGCCAGCATTCGCCGTAGCTACGCTCGCCAGAGCGCGGTCTTCGAGCGAAATCGCCCGCGGCCTGGCGACCGTAGCTACCGTGGCGGCAGATTCACACTTCCGCTTCGACGCCGCCGACCTGATGGTAGCTGTCGACCAGCGAGCTATCGGGAACCGTAATCCTCAGCACGGGCGCGAAGTCGGCGAACTCGTCGTCGATCTGCTCGAGCAAGTCCGGAATCGACGGGGCGTCCGCGGGACTGAGCTTCGTGTAGTGGTCCTCGAACATGGAAAATTCAGTCCACTCATTGTCGCCGAGGGTCGGCAATAAGGCCGACATGGCCACGGCCACCTTGCCCGAGTCGGTCTCCGCGTTGCATTGTTCGATACTCAAGTGGTCCTCGACCAGCGAGGCGCAAGCCTCGGGTAGATTCCAGTTTCGGGCCATGATCCCGGCGGCGTCGGCGTGGTTCCAGCCGAAGACGTGCTGCTCCAGCGCCGAGAGTCGGATACGGCTGTCGGCCTTCTCGCGGGCGCCGAACAGTTTCGCGTATGCGCCGGGCACTTCCTTAGCCAATAGCGGCACGGCCATATCCTGCAACAACGCGGCCGCAAACGGCTCTTCCGCCTCCTGCAACCCGAGCACCTGAGCCATCGTCCGCGCGAACAGCGCCCGACGCAACGAATCCTGCCAAAGGCTCCGCAGACTGAACGAGCCGCACTGCGGGTCCGGAATCAGGCTGAAGACCGCACTGTAGAGCGAGAAGTTCTTGATCGCGCGGACTCCCACCAGGGTGATCGCCTGCTTGACGTTCGAGATCTTGTTGGGGAATCCGAAGTACGACGAGTTGACGAACTGAAGCACCTGGACCATCAATCCCGGATCGGCCTCGATCGGCAAGGTGTACTCGGACGGCCCGGCGCTGGGGTCTTTCGACACGTCCAACAGCCGCAGGGCGCTTTGCGGCATCGCCGGCAACTGGCCAATCCTCAGTATCTCGTCTAGTTTGACCGACGGGAAATCTGCTTTGCTCATCTATTATCGTCCCGTGCGTGGGGGATCCAACCATGCGATCGGACAGACAACGCTCGGCCGCTCCCAACGACGGGCGGCTCGACACCATGCTCAACCCTAGGCCACGATCACCCCCCCGGCAAACCGGCCGCACCCCATGGCGCAGGCGGCTCGCCTGCACGGCACGCCGACGTAGCGCGGAAATTCCGAATGTTCCGGCCGATAGCAGCCCGTCGGGTGACGCCTTCCCTGGCGTGTAGAAGCCGATTTTCGGCAATTCTTTGCGGGAATGTCCCATCTGGGGACCGGATGGCAATTAACTAGATAGAGCGTTTTTACATGCACGGGAACCCTCGCGCGGAGATTGTCACCGCGCGGATCGAGGAGGAGTAAGCCCATTGTGGTTACAATGCGTCAATTGCAAGCATCACGGGGACCTATCTGCAAGACCGGCCACTTGCGAGGCGTTCCCCGACGGTATCCCCGAGGAGATCTATCATCCGGAGCTCGGCCATACGAAAGTCTGCGAGGGTGCCAATGGAATTCGCCTTAATCCGATAGACGTTGGGTTCAGCCAAATGGCCGTACCCCACCCGGCACGCGAGCAGGCTTTTGCCTACTGGCTCGGCAGATACCAAAGGCTGTTGGGTTATACGCAACCATCGTTTGATTTCGAGAGAAGCAACGAGAAGTGGCGAGCCTGGTGGCGTGGATATCAAGACGGCGAAAACGGCAACCCCGTACCCGATGAATACAAGGCGTAATGAATCCGTAGCCGGGCAGTAACCATTTCAGATTGAAGACTTGGAATTCGGGCTCGGGATCACAACGTACTCCCCACTATCCACTATCCACTACTCCTCCTCCCTATGCTCAATCTTCGGCCAATACGTCTCGAACTTGAATTCGGGGCTATTCTCGCCGTCGTGGCAGTTGTAGCAGTGATTCTTTTGGAGGCGGGGATCTTGCGACTCGGCCTTGGTGATGACCATGGCCTGCTGGAGCTTCTTCTGTAGCTGCTTGTCGTTGCCCGCCTCGGCGTTGGAGTGGGCGCTGCCGGGCCCGTGACACGATTCGCAGCCGACGTTGATCAGATGGCGTGTCTCGGCAAGGTCCTTGCTCTTGTCCCCGCCGGGATTGGTATACCCCTTGAGGCTTTGATAACCTCCCTGGTAGGGGAAGTATCCCTGCTCGTCCCAACCGATCACGTGGCAACTGACGCACTCGGGGTCGAACGTCCGCGGCGGGTCCAACTCGGCCAGGGTGCGAAAGGCCTTGGCGTGCCCGCTTTTTTGCCACACGATATAGGGCTTCTCGTGGCACTCCCCGCACTTCTTCGAGCCGACGAACGTGCCGTTGAGCTGTTTCTGCGGATGAGGCACGGCCGCTTCACCGACCCGAGTTCCCAGTCCCGTAAACCCCAACTCCTCGAGCATGTCCTGGTACTGGATCATCAACTGTTTCATGTCCTTCGAGCCGGGGAAGCGGGAATCCAACGGCACGCGCTGATAGCGGACCGGCTGCTGCTTGTCGTCGTACAACCCCAGCACAATGGCGTACTTCCCCTTCTCACCCACTTCGATCAAGGGTACTTTGCCCCCGTCGATCTGATGATTGGGCGGTTCGGCGGCGCCGTCGGCGGTAACCACCACGTCGAACTCGGGAAACTTCTTCTTCAACTCGGCCGTCTCTTCTACGGTGGCATGGGCAAGCAGCACCAGGTAGTTGGCATGCTGCTTCAACGTCGGCAGGACGGCCTTCAACGCGGCCTCGGGGTCGGACATCGTGATCGATTGCCCTTGGATCTGCTGCTGATACTGCTTACCCAACACGCTGGTGACGCCGACCCTTATTCCGCCTGCCTCCACGACCTTGAACCGTGCCACAAAGGACGGATCGTCGAAAAGCACGACGTTGGCCGAGACGAACAACGCGGGCTGCCCCGGCATTTTGGCGACGTCGCTGAGCAGTTCCTCGGCGGGCAGTCTCAGGTCGGTCTTACCCAACGCAATCACGTCGTAGCCCATCTTTTTGATGCCGTCGACCATGATGTGGAACTTCATCACGGCCTGCCTGCCGTATCCCTTGGCCGTGCCGCCGACGTCCACGACGACCACCGGCCATCCGCGGCCGAGCAGCTTGCCGGCGACCGACTCGCCGTCGGCCGCCCGGAGTTGCTTCAGAAACGTATGGCGCAGGGACATGCCGCCCATCATCTTGTCCAACCCCGCGCAGCCGCAAGGCTCGATGTAGCCTTCCAGCCGGCCGGTGATCACCAGCGCCAGCTTGGGCTTCGTCCAGCCTGGAAAGATCGGGCCGTTCTCCTTGATCGGGTCGAAGGCGCTCTTGCTGTGTGCGCCGTCGGCGACCGGCTCGCTGCCGACAACGGCCAACTCGGTCGCGTCCGGCAGTGGCGTGGGCGAATCTCGCAGGGCCGGCTCCCCGCCGGCGCGCAAGGGGTTCGGGTCGTCGGCCGGCTCGGCGTTCTGCGCGTTGTTCTGCTCAGCGTTCTGCTCAGGGGTCGAATCCACGACCGTCGTTGGCGGTTCCGTTTCGACGACGACCGGCGGCGTGTCGGTTGCCGGCAGCGTGTCATCGGCCAGCGGGTTGACCAGATCGCCGTATCCGGGCTCGGGCGAGACAACCACCGGTGGCGGAGACGGGTCGGCCGGCGGCTGCTTGTTGTCTTCTGCCGCCGGTTCGACAGCCGCCTGCGACTCGTTGTCCTGTTGGTCCGACGAATTGCAGCCGGCCAGGACCACGGTCACACAAACGACCGCCGCAAGCTCCACGGCCAACGATCGAAACACTCGCATCGCGTTCATAAGGTTCATTCCGTTTCTAAAACTTCATGTAGCTGGATTCGCAAGAATTCAGTCGTCGCTGCTCTCGACGGCGAAACGGAGTCGAATGCGAACCGGCGGCACTTGGGGATGGCCGGTCTCGATCATGATCTCGCTCTGCTCTCCTTGCTCGCCGCCGAGGTAGTTCGCCGCGGGACTGTCCCTGGGAATTCGGATCGTCACCGGCATGGTAACCGATGTCTCAGTCTCCCTCTCTTCTCCCAATTGTACGTCGACAAACTCCGGCACACACCGGACCGGCCCGAAGGCCACTTCCCGGCGATGGGGCCCGCGGACGATCAGCAGCATCTGCCGCGTTACTCCTTCGCCGCTCTCGATCGGTCCCAGGGTCAGCGTGCCGGTGTCATCGGCCCACCCGCGGCCGACGGCGACGATCTTGATATCGCCCACGACGGTGCCGACCACGGGGACCTCGATCTTCGGTGCGGTGGCCACGTTGGTCCGAATGAGGATTTTCTGCCGAAAGGCCCCCAAAGGCAACCCCGGTTTAACCGTTACCCGGAGCAAGTGGCCACTCAGCGCGTCGGGCTCTTTCTCGATTTCCGCGGTCGGCAGCGGCTCGATGGCCGTCTCGAAGTGTTCGGTCGTCCGTTTGTCGGCCAGATCGATGCCGAGGATCTTTAAGGGCCGTTTCACGTAGCCGTATAGCCGGACACGGACGGTTCTCGACTCGCCGCCTGAGAGATCGTCGAACACCAGTTCCGCCGGCACGGCCCGGGCGGCCGGGATGATCCGGCCCAGAACGGTCAGTTTGATGCTCTGCCGCGCCGGGTCGGTCGTGCGGATCGTGGCGTGGGCGATTTCGCGCGAGCCGTCCACCTGTTGGTCCGATCGCCAACTGATGGTCACCGTGGCGGAGCGTCCCGGCAGGATGGTCGACTTTTCGATCTTCACGTCGGTACATCGGCACGTCTTCTTGTCCTTGCGGATCTCCAACGGGGCGTTGCCGTCGTTTCTCAGCACGAAATCGTGTTTGCCGTCCTCCCCGATGAACATCCGGCCGAACTCGTACCGGGCGCTACTGATGGCGAGTTTTGGGCGTATCGGGTCCGAGGGATCTATCTGCGGCGGGCCGTGGCGAGGCAACCCGCCGGGCCCGCCGTAGGGGGCGCTCGCGTGCCGCAGCATGGCAGTTCCCACCCCGACCGCCAGGCCGAAGACGATTGCCAACGCGATTGCTAGTAGGATTCTCATCAATGGAAGCTCTCTTCTCTCGTTCCCAGGCTCCGCCTGGCAGCGCAATACCCCGAGGCTCCGCCTCGGTGACCTGGAGGTCGTCGTCCCATAATAGGTGGTCTTGCCCCGATACTCCTGGGAGGCGGAGCCTCCGGGACAGCGCGTCCCCAGGCGGAGCCTGGGAACGAGGTTGGGCACACTATTCTACCCCTTATCCCTTACGTATCAACTACTTACGGAGTTCTGCCTGGAGCTGCGTCCGCAAGTCCTCGGGCAACTTTTTGTCCGTGTGCGGGGTGATTCTGTCCAACCACAGCGCTTTCTCGGCCTGTCGGCGAAAATCGGCCGATTCGCCGGCCGCCCGATGGGCCAACGCCAGCCTTGCCCGTAGCGGGCCACTGTTGGGGTAGAGTTCGACCGCCCGGGCGTAAGCCTCTGCGGCCTTCTCGGCGTGCTCCGCTCGATCCTTTGTCTGAAACGCCTGCCAATACGATTCGCCGGCGGCCGCCCACGCCGAACTGGATTTGGGGGCACGCCGCAGGGCCATTTCGATGAGCAACTCGAACCGGGAGAATCGTTCCGCATTGGGGGCCTGTTGCCACGAGTAGAGCGCCTCCCGGGCCAGTTCGCGCCACGGCTCGGCCGCCAGCGGATCGGCTGCCGCAGCCATCACGAGGCAATTCTTGGCCTCTTCGCGGTCCGGCTCCCATCGGGCCCGTTGCATCCACGTCTGGCTACGCAACACGGGCTCGTACGCGCTGAGATAGCAGGTCACCGCCAGCGTGATCGCCGCCGCCAGCCCGGCCACCGCATAGGCCCGGGGCAGCGGCCGCGGACGATCCGTGTTCAATCCCACGGCCAGCAGCAGCCAGAACGTGCCGGCCACGCCCGGGAAACCGATCCCGCCGGCCGCCAGCAGGTTAATCAGCAGCACGCCGACACCGACCGCCGGCAACCACCGGGGCATCCGGCCGTTGGCAACCCATCGGTACAGCAACGCAATGCAAACGGCGGCCAACGGCAGGCCGATCCACAACGAGGACGTCTTTGACGAGAGTCCAACGACCGTTCGCAACGGTATCGACAGCAGGACCCCGGCCAACGCACCGCCTAAGACGAAGAACGCCGCGTCGGTTCCCTCTCCCTCTGGGAGAGGGTTAGGGTGAGGGGATGTGAAGGGCGAGCCCGCTTTGCTCACCCCAGCCCTCTCCCAAAGGGAGAGGGAGCTTACCTTCCAGACGAAACAACCCAACACGGCCAGCAGGGCCAGCATGGCGGGCGTACCGGCAGTGGCCCAGACCTCCAGGAGGAAGTTGTGCGGGTCGGCCACCTCCTCGCTCGCCGCGGGCAACTTGTAGGCCGTATAGGCGTTCTGGAAGTTACCCGGCCCACAGCCCAACAGCGGGCGATCGCCGATCATTTGCATCGTCGACTGCCAATACTCGAGCCGGTAGCCGAGCGACTTGCGCGCCTCGGAAAAGACCTGCCGTTGAAGTCCGGCCGCGACGACGACCAGCAGAACCACCACGCCGACGGCCACACCTACCGGCAGCTTCCAGTTCACGACGGACGTTCGTTGCCGTATCCATGGCCGGATCAGCCAGATCGACAATACCGCCACGAGTCCCAAACCGGCGGCCAGACACGCGCTGCGACTTTGCGTCAGCGCGAGACACCAACCGATCACCACGACCCCCACGCCAACACCAATCCACACTTCCAGCCGCTTGCGGCTTAGCCCCCCCAAACCAAGAACACCGATCCCCACCGCCACCACCAGCCACGGCACCAAAAACCCCGCCAATGAATTCGCCAGCGTGAACGTTGCGAACGGTTCGCTATCTTTCAGACGCTGCTCGAACAACTGCCGCTCGGGCGAGCCGGGAGGGTAGTCCAGCCCGGCCGCCTCAAGCGCCCCGTCCGGATTGGCCATGTAGGCTTTGTAGTCTGCCGGCAACTCGCATTCATGTTGATACAAGCCGTATCCCGCGATCCCGGTCGCCAGGGCGATCATCACGACCACGACCGCCCGGGTCTCCCGTTGCGTGACGATGAACTGCCG
>JABMRB010000341.1 GCA_013202865.1 Candidatus Nealsoniibacteriota bacterium
CCAAATCCCAAATCCCAAATCCCAAATCTAAAATCCCAAATCCTACTTCGGTTCCAGCATTGCAACGCACTGTGCAACGATGATCTCCTCCCGGCCGACGGGGCCGATCTTCTCGCCCGTCTTGCCTTTGAGGCTGACGCGGTCGGGGTCGACGTCGAGGATCTCGGCGATCCGTTTGCGGATGGTCTGGCGATGGGGTAGCAACTTAGGGCGCTCGGCGTGGACGATGCAGTCGAGGTTGCCGATCCGCCAGCCTAGCGACTCGATGGCGTCGCGGGCCGCGGCGAGCATCTCGGCCGAGTCGCGACCGCGGTTGGCTGGGACGCTGTCGGGGAACATCTGCCCGATATCGCCGGCAGCGACCGCCCCGAGCAGGGCATCGACGATCGCATGCAGCAGCACGTCGCCGTCGCTGTGTCCCACCGTGCTCTTGTCGTGCGCAACGTCGATCCCACCCAGTCTCAGCGGGCCGCCGGGCTGCAATCGATGCGTATCGTGTCCGATGCCGACTCGCACTGCGTCGCTAGCTCCGTTTGTGGCAATGGTCGCGTTTTCGTACGTCGATGCGGCGAATTATACCCGAACCCTGCCCGGCCGACAACGCGGCTTCCCCCGGGCTTCGACGGGCCCTATAATCAACTAGTTATGCCGATCATTGAAATCCAAGGGCTGGCTAAGTCCTATCGCGTGTACCAGAAACGGGAGGGGCTCGCGGCCTCGATTGCCGGGCTATTTCACCGGAAGTACCGCCAGATCGAGGCGGTTCGCGGTATCGATCTGGAGGTCGAGCGGGGACAGTTCGTCGCCTTTCTGGGCCCCAACGGTGCCGGGAAAACGACCACCTTGAAGCTCCTCTCCGGGGTGATTACCCCCACCTGCGGCACCGCCCGGGTGATGGGACACGTCCCCTGGCGGCGGGAAAACGCCTATCGCCGCCGGTTCGCCCTGGTGATGGGTCAGAAAAATCAACTCTGGTGGGACCTGCCGGCTGCCGAGTCCTTTCGGCTGCACCAGCAGATCTACCGGATCGATCCGGAGCAGTTCGAGCGGACCCGGGACGAACTGAGCGAGATGCTCGACGTGGGTGACCTGCTCTCGCAGCCGGTCCGCGAGTTGTCGCTGGGCGAGCGGATGAAGATGGAACTGATCGCCGCACTGCTGCACTCGCCCGAGGTGCTCTTTCTCGACGAGCCGACCATCGGCCTGGACGTGATCGCCCAGCACAAGATCCAGACCTTCCTGCGCGAGTACCAGCAACGCCGCAACGTGACGATCCTGTTGACCAGTCACTACATGAAGGACGTCGTGGCGTTGTGCCGTCGGGTAGTAATCATTGCGTCGGGGCGGATCATCTACGACGGGTCGCTGGAGGGGATTGTCGACCGGTTCGGCGGCGAGAAGATCGTCACGCTGCAGATGGCCGACGGGAAGATTCCACCGGAGCTGGGCGAATTCGGCGAGCTGTTCTCGCAGGAGCCGCCCCGGGCGAAGCTTCGTGTGCGGCGCGACCTGGTGCCGGAAGTGCTCGGCAAGATACTCGCACGGCACGCCGTCGAAGACGTCAGCGTCGAAGACCCGCCGCTGGAGGAAGCGATTGCGGAGATGTTTTCGCAGGCGGACGAGGAAGCGAAGCGAAAGATGCCGGAGCCGCCTGAGCTCCTGCGAGAGGAATAGGCCAAACCGTTTAGCCGTCGCCGGCACGGCGACGTGTGGATGCCCCAGTATTGCAAATTGGTAATTGAGAATTGCAAATTGAAGAAATGTAGCTGCCGACCGTGTACGTAAGAGCGACAACCTGGTGGACGATTCTGCGGATCAGCATCGAAGAACGGCTGGTCTATCGGGGGGACTTTGCGCTGGGTACGCTGATGCGGTTCCTGCCGATGGTCACGCAGATATTTCTCTGGCTGGCCGTGTTCGAGGCGGTCAAGGCGACCCGGGGCGAGGAGACCGTCGGCAATTATACGTACCACAACATGATCGCCTACTACCTGCTGCCGATGGTCAGCCGTGCGTTTTCCA
>JABMRB010000342.1 GCA_013202865.1 Candidatus Nealsoniibacteriota bacterium
AATCCCAAATCCCAAATCTGCCCCCCCCATGTCCCACCCCCTTGAACAACGCCTTGCCCGCCTCCGCCGCCGCGTCCGGCGACTGGTTGCTGTGCATGGGGTCTGCTGGGTGATCGCGGGCGTGGTGGCGGCGGTGATCGTGCTCGGGTCGGCCGACTATTTGATCCGGTTTCAGGATCGGGGGATTCGGGTGATTTGCTCGTTACTGGCGGCCGGGGCCTTGGGGTGGACCTGCTACCGGTTCCTCTACCTGCCGACGTTTGCGCGACTCAGCGACGTCGACCTGGCCTTGCGTCTGCAATGGCGGTTTCCTGCCCTGGGCGACCGGCTGGTTAGCTCGGTCGAGTTCTTGAAACAATCGGAAGACGATCCGGTGGCCGGGTCGGCCGCGCTGCGCCGGGCGGTGATTGCACAGACCACGGCCGAGTCCGACCGGCTCGACTTCACCGCCGCGATCGATCGCCGCCAGCCTGCCCGCGCCGCGATGATCGGCGTAGCTGTCTGCCTGCTGGCGGCAATTCTGCTCGCGTTGGATTGGGGGTCTTCGGCGGCGGCGGTAACTCGGCTGGTCAACCCGTTCGACGACGAACCGTTTCCACAGAAGACCTACTTGAAATTCCAGCCGCGCATCGTGCGGATCGGCCGGGGCCAAACGTTCGAGGCGAAAGTGGTCGATGCCCTTGGTGCGAAGTTGCCTCGCAAGGTTTCGATCCACTACCGATTCCAGTCACCCGACGGCGAGGTGACCGAAGAGACCGAGTTGATGCGCCCGGTCGACGGGGCGATGGTCAACGGGGCGATGGTCAACGGGGCGATGGTCGCACGGCGGGAGAACGTCGTTCGTCCGTTCTCCTATTGGGCCACCGGCGGCGACGACCGCTTCATGCGCGAGATCGCGGTCGAGGTGCTCGACCCGCCGGAGATCAAGTCGCTCCACGTCGGTCTGCTCCCGCCTAAGTACACCGGCTGGCCGCGCGAGAAATCCGACCGCCACATCCACGCCCTGGCCGGCACCCGGTTGACGTTCAAGGCGGAGACCACCATGCCGCTTCGCACGGCGACCTTGTGTCTCGACGGCCGGCGCAAGATCCCGGGCAAGGTGTCCGAAGACGGCTACCACTTCACCGTGCCGGCCCCGGGTGAGCCGCCGGTCGTGCTTGAGCGGTCGGGGAGCTATTGGTTCGAGCTAACCGACCGCCGCCGCCTGCACGGCAACGAGATCCGCTTCAACCTCAGCGCCGTACCCGACGCACCGCCGACGATCACCGTCGAGCGGCCCGGCGAGACACTCTTCGTCACGTCCCGGGCCGTGGTCCCGTTGCGGGTCTCCGCCAAGGACGACTTGGCGGTCCGCGACGTCTGGTTAATGTTCGGCTTGGCGGAGAACGGGGGCGGGAGTGGGGAGTTGGGAGAGGGAAGTGGGGAGTTGGAGAAGCCGGACGTGAGCGAACCTGAGGAAGTCGCATCCACAAGGGCCGACGACGAATCGATCCGGCTCTACGAAGGCCCGGCGAAACCGCCGCTGAAACGGTCCGCCCGCCCGGAGACGGCCGTTTCCGACGGCGACGAGTCGGGGGATCGCGTTATCTGCGAGACGAATTGGGACCTGTCTCCGTTGGAATTGTCGCCCGGCGATCAGTTGGTTTTCCACGTCGCCACGAGCGACCATCTTGGGCAGACCGGCACGAGCGAACCGCGGCGGCTGATCGTGATCACGCCCGACGAGCTACGCGAACGGATCGCCGGTCGGCAGAGCCGAATCCTGGCTGAGTTGGCCCGCGTATTGAAGATGCAGCGGCAGTGCCGCGATCGGGTCGGCGCGCTCGAAATCCGGTTGGCGGAGGTCGCTCAGTTCGATTCGCTCCAGGTCGACCACCTCCAGGCGGCCGAGATGCATCAGCGACAGATCACCCGCAGCCTGACCGACCCGGGCGAAGGCGTGCCTAAGCACGTGACGGCCCTGTTGGACGAGTTGGACAACAACCGGATCGACAGTGCCGACGTCCGCCGCCGCATGGAGGGCTTGCTCGCCGAGATCCGACGTCTGGACCGCGAACACCTGACCGCCGCCGGACGCAATTTGACCGCCGCCGTCAAGGCCGCCCGCGTGAGGCTTGCCGACAATGCCACTACCGGGCAAAGCGCGGCGCCGGTAGCCAATCCGCTCGGCAGCGCGGGCCGACACCAGGACGCGGTGATTGCGGCCCTTGAGCAACTCCTTGGCGAGTTGGCCCAGTGGGACAACTACCGCCGTTTCCATCGCGAGATCGGCCAACTGCTTCGCGACCAGCGGAAACTGGCCGAGCAGGCCGCCGAGCTAAGCCGCCGCACGCTCACCCGCGAGTTGAAGGACGTCGAGCCTCAAGATCGGGCCGACTTGAAGATTCTCGCCGGGCGACAACTCGAATTGGCCCGGCAACTCGACCGCATCCAGGGCGAGATGGACCGGGCCGTCGGGCAACTGCAAACGGCCGACCCGCTGGCCGCCGAGACGGTAGCCGACGCCCTGGCCGAGGCCCGGCGGTTGGCGATCGCGCTCGCCATGCGCACGTGTGGCAGCCACCTCGGACAGAACCGCATGGGGCAGACCACCGCAGCGCAGAAACAGATCATCGAAGACCTGCAAGAGGTGCTCGACATCCTGGCCAACCGCCGCCAGAACGAGCTGGCCCGGCTGGTCAAGAAGCTCGAGGAAGCCGAAACCGAACTGGCCGACTTGCACCGCCGGCAGGAAGGTCTCCGTAAGAAGATTCAAGCGACCGGCACCCAGGCGGATTCACCCGAGCGACGCCGCGAGTTGCAGCGGCTCGCGAAGCAGCAACAGCAATTGCAGCAGGAGGCCGACCGCTTGGCCAGACGGCTCCAACGGCTCCAGGCCCAGCAGCCCGCCGGGAGCACCGGGGAGGCCGCCGCCGAAATGGGCCAGGCCGGACAGTCGGCCGCGGCAGGCGATCAGCCGGAGGCCGACGACCGGGCGCAGCGGGCATTAAAGAAACTTCAGCGGGCGCGCCGTGAGTTGGCTACTCGGCTGCAACAGGCCCGGGCCGATCTGGCGCTGGAGCAGTTGGCCCGGCTCGAGGACGCCCTGAAACACCTGCGGCAACAGCAGCTCGGCGCGATCGACGACACGATCCGTTACGGCGGTCTGCAACAGCAGGGCCGGCTGACCCGCGGTCAGGAGACCGGGCTACTCAACTTGGCCCGATTGCAACGCGCGTTGCACGGCGACACACTCGAAATGGCCGAAGCGATGATCGCTTCCGGTGCGTTTCACCTGGCCCTGCAAGGTGCCGGGCGCGACATGGGCCGGGCGGCCGGGCTGTTGGATCGCAGCAACACGGGCCAGCCCACCCAGCAGGCCCAGCAACACGCCGTACGCCGGCTCGACATGCTGTTGGAAGCCTTGCAGCCGGAGCAACCGTCCGACGATAACGCAGGGGCCGACGGCGGGGCAGGTGATCCCGGCGGAGCGCCCGGAGCGGGTGCTCGGGCCGTGCAGACCCTGGCCGAACTCAAATTGCTGAAACTCCTCCAGGAGGAGGTCAACCTCCGTACCGTACAATTGGAAGAGGCCGTCGATCGGGCCGGCGACCCGACCGACGCCCAACGGACGGAGTACAATGCACTGGGCGAAGAACAAGCGAAACTGGCCGACCTGGTGCTGAAAATGTTACAGCCCGTGGCCGATGATACCGAGGAGGATTTGCCATGAGAAGATACGATCGTTTTGCGCTGCCGATAGCGATGGCCGTGTTGGCGGCCGGTGCGTTGTGGGTGGCGTCCACGGCGGCGACGGCCCAACCGCCTCGCTCGCTCGACGACGAGTTGCTCGAAGGCCTCCAAAGCGACCCGCTCGACGAGGTCGACCGCGAACTGTTCGATCCGCCTGCTGCGAAGCCGGGCGACGACAGTGAGGACCACGACCAGCGGGTGAAGCAGGAACTGGGCGCGGCGGGTGTATCCGAAGAGAGTAACCCGTTGCTGGAGATCGCCCGGCGGATGCGCCTTGTCGGCAATCGAATCTCGCAGAACGATTCCGGCTCGAACACGCAGGATCTGCAAACCGGAATCGTCAAAGATCTCAACGCCATGATCGAGCAGGCGCGGAAGAACTGCCGAAAGTGCAAGCCGGGCAACGGCCAGAGCCAGCCGACCGCCCAGCGGCAGCAGATCGGCCAGCCGAGCCCGAACCCGGGCACCCCCGGCACGAACCCCGCCAAGGATCCGACCGGCAGCAACCCGCGTCCGCCCGGCAACGGCGAGGGCGTCACCGCCGATTTGGAGCAAGTGCAGGCGGTCATCAAAGACATCTGGGGACAGCTCCCCGCCGGCGTGCGAGAGCAGATGTTACAGTCCCCGCCCGAGGAGTTTTTGCCCAAGTACGAGCGATTGATCGAGCAGTACTTCCGGCGGCTGGCCGAGGGGAAAGGGAGTGGGGAGTGATGAGTGGGGAGTGGGGAAGGCTGAGTGTTTAGCGGTCGCCGGCACGGCGACATAAGAACAGGAACCACCGTCATGTCGAGTTCAATCCAACACCTCCTCGCGCCGCTGGCCTTGGGCCTTGCCGTTGTCGTCCTGTGCGCCGACCGGGCCGACGCCCAAGAGGACGATCCGGAGAAGACGGCCGTCGAGATGATGAAACCGGCCGAGCGGTCCGTCGAGCGCGGCCTCACCTGGCTGGCCTCGCGACAGCAGAACGACGGGTCGTTCGGGTCCGGGGCCTATCGCGGCAACGTGGCCGTCACCTCCCTGGCCGGCATGGCGATGATGACCGGCGGCAGTACGCCCGGCCGCGGCCCCCACGGCGCCGAAGTCAGCCGGGCGCTGAACTACATCCTGCTGAACACGCAGCAGGGCGGCTTCATCGAGGCCCGCGGCGCGGCCAGCCATGGGCCGATGTACGGCCACGGCTTCGCCACGCTCTTCCTGGCCGAGTGCTACGGGATGTCGAGCCGGCCCGAGCTTCGAGAAAAACTCTCCAAGGCGGTCCGGCTGATCGTCAACAGCCAGAACCGCGAGGGCGGTTGGCGATACCAGCCGCAACGCGTTGAGGGCGATATCTCGGTGACCATTTGCCAGGTGATGGCCTTACGCGCCGCCCGCAACGCCGGGATCGGCGTACCCAGCGAGACGGTCGACCGCTGCATCAGCTACGTCAAGAAGAGCCGAAACGCCGACGGCGGGTTCATGTACCAGCTCACCGGCGGCGAAAGCGAGTTTGCCCGATCGGCCGCCGGGATCGTCGCGCTCTACAGCGCCGGCGTCTACAAGGGAAAAGAAATCGACGAAGGCCTGGCGTACCTGATGCGGTTCCTCCCCAAGAAGGGCGAGGTCCGCCAGGTGACCAACTACCACTACGGCCACTACTACGCCGTGCAGGCGATGTGGCAGGCCGGCGGTAAGTTCTGGCGGCAATGGTACCCGGGAATCCGCGACGAACTGATCGACAAGCAACGCGACGACGGCTCCTGGATGTCGGCCTACTCCGCCGAATACGCCACCGCCATGTCGCTGATCATCCTCCAATTGCCCGAAAACCATCTGCCCATCTTCCGCCGCTAAACCACCCCGCCGGAAAACCGATGTATCGCCCCCCCACACGCCGCTTGCGGCTTCGCACGACTTGCTCTCTCGTTCTGCTCATCCTAACCGCCCATGCCGCTCGGGCCGACTCGCCCACGGTCGTGCCGGTCGACGGCAAACCGCTGCCCGCCACGATCGCCGCGATCACCGCCGACGGAAAAATCACCTTTGACGCCAACGGAGCAAAACGCGAACTGCCCGTCGCCGATCTGGTCCGCTGGGGTGCATGCCGGGAAATCGATCGCTCTCCGATCGTGGTCCTGGCCGACGGCGGATTGCTGACCGTTGACGAGATTACCGGCGAACTCGCCGCCGGCAAGGAAGATCTCACGGCCCGGTTCACGTTGTTCGGCCGGCAGACGCTGCCGCTGGAACTGCTCGGCGGCGTCGTTTTTCAGCCGCCCGCCGGCCGGCAACAGCGCGACCGGCTAATCGACCGCGTTGCCCGGGCAACCGGCAACTCCGACCGGCTGATGCTGCAAAACGGCGACGAAATCACCGGGCTGATCGAGGCCATTGAGGGGGATTCCGTACGTCTAAAGACCGACGGCCGGTCGATCGAGATCGACGTCGACCGGATCGCCGCACTGATCTTCAACCCCGACCTGAAGCAGGCAACCCCGCGCGACGGGCTCCGCGTGTGGGCCGGATTCAGCGACGGCAGCCGGCTGGCGGCCACGAGCATGGCGGCAAGCAAGGCGACGCTGACGCTCAGCACGACCGGCAGCCGAACCTGGAAGACCTTGTTGCGCGACCTGGTCTCGCTGCAACCGCTCGGCGGCCGGGTTGCGTATCTGTCCGATCTGAAACCGACCAGCCACCGCCACGTTCCCTACCTGACGCTCGCGTGGCCTTCTTTCGCGGCCGACCGCAACATCACCGACGGCTGGCTTCGCGCCGGTGGGCGGCTCTATCTCAAGGGGCTGGGCGTCCACAGTGCGGCCCGGCTGACCTACGCGGTCCCCGCCGGATCGAAACGCTTCGAGGCCGACTTGGCCGTCGACGACAGCACGCGCGGCGGTGGCAGCGTGCGGTTTCGCGTCTTCCTCGACGGCCGCGAGAAGCACGTCAGCGAAACGATCCGCGGCAGCGACCGCCCGGTGCCCGTCGCGATCGATCTGGCCGGTGCCAAGCGTCTTGATCTGGTCGTCGACTACGCCGATCGCGCCGACCAGCAAGACCACGCCAACTGGCTCGACGCCCGGCTGGTGCGGTAGTTGCCCCGCGACGATCACGCCGTTCGCCACGGCAATCCGCGGGGGAACAACCGTCACTTCCGCGGTGATGAGACCGTCGGCGTCACGATGGATTCGGCCTTGTGGATCCGGTGGTTCGGGTAACGGCAGCCGCCCCGTGGGGACTTCGCAGATGCCTCCCTCCAGTATATGCACAAAGAGTTTGACAACCGCCGCGTCTGGGCGGTAGAATAGGGGCTGTTGCAGCGACGCTCTAACTCCCCCCCTTCAGGTGGAACGCCAAGAAGATGCGAACTCGTAGCCTAGCCACTTGTCGTCGAATCTTATGGGGCCTGACGGACGCCGAATCTCACGGACCG
>JABMRB010000343.1 GCA_013202865.1 Candidatus Nealsoniibacteriota bacterium
ATCCCAAATCCCAAATCCCTGCCCTCCTGCCCCCTCTACTCCCCCTTCTGCTTCAACTCTTCCGCCAGCTTGTCGATCTCTTCGAGTTTGAACCGCACGCTGGCAATGTACGGCGATTGGCCCTCGGTCCAGTGGCCGTATGTGGTCGCGATGATCGTGCCGTCAGGCAAGCGTTCCAACGCCGGGTAGGCGCAGTCGCGGCCCGAGTGGTTGTCCATCAGCCGGACGCGATACTGCCCCTCCCGGCCGTGGACAATGTCGTCGTACGTACCGATCCAACCGACCCAATCGCCTGCGGTCGCCGATTCGCGGGTCGTGTCACGGAAAGAGATGAACAACCGCCCGTCCGGCGCGTAGACCGCCCGGTGCCGATCGCCGGTCAATGCGCCGGGCACTTGAACCGGCTCGGTCCACGTCTCGCCTTCGTCGTCCGAGAAACAGACGAACCCGTTGAACTTGCGGCTGTTCTCGCGCAGCAGCATCGCGAGTTGTTTGCCGTCGGGCGAGCGGACCACGCCCGGCTCGCACAGATGGGCCTGCGGATGCGTGGCGATTACGATCGGCTGGCCCCAGGTCAGTCCGCCGTCGGTGGAGAGTGTCTTGAAGACGCGAAACACACCAGTCCGCTTACCGCCGGCGCGGAGGAACCGGCCATCGTCGTGGAACAGGGCCATATAGCGGCCATCGGTCAGCCGCACGTAGTCGGCCATTGCCACGATACCGCCGAAGTTGCCGATCGGTTCCAACTCGGACCACGTGCGGCCGTCGTCCTCGCTGCGGGCCATGCGGATCGGATATAGCCCGGAGAACATGATCAGCCGCCGGACGCCCTGCGGATCGACCACGCGGTAGAGCGTTGGCACTTCCTTCGAGGTAGCCCAACTCTCGGGCACGCTGAGCCGGTCGCTCCAAGTCAGTCCGGCGTCGGTGCTCCGCTTCATCACGATCGCCCCGCGGCCGTGGCCTTTCGGATAGACGGCGATCATCGTCTTGTTGTCTTCCAGCAGCACGGTGGTCGGATGGCCCAGGTACTGGCCCAGCTCCCGGTCGACGATCACCTGCCGGGCGGTCTGGCCGGCCAGATCGATCAGCGGGATGCTGTATCCCGGCGGCGGGGGATTCTTGGCAACCGCAACGGTGGCGAGTGCCGCGGCCAGTAAAATTGCAGTGAAGAATCGACGGGCGGTCATGGCGTGGCTCCTTGGGAGGTTCTTAAAAATCGAATGTCGAACTTCACACTTCAACATTCCTTGTTCGATATTCGATATTCCTTGCCCCGACACCCGGTGGTGGCGACTTCGATAAGCGATTATAATCAACGGTTTCCCTATATACTACCGCTCGTTCGCTCTGAAGACGCCGCCTCCGACATGCGCAACCTGATTCTGGTCATCCTGCTGCTCTCGGTTACGGCCGTCTGGGGCTGGACGTTCGTGGTGGTCAAAGAGGCGACCGAGGTCTACGGCGTCGTGCCGTTCCTGGCCGTGCGATTTACGATCGGCGCCGCGCTGCTGGCGTGCGTGGCGGCACGGCGGATCACGCGGAAGTCGCTGTTGATCGGTGCGGGGATCGGCGTGGTGCTGGCGGCGGCCTATTCGTTCCAGACGTTCGGGCTCAAATGGACCACGCCGACCATGTGCGGCCTGATTACGGGGCTGTTTGTCCTCTTTGCCCCGATGGCCAGCCGCCTGATCTTCGGAGTTCGCACCGCCGGCATATTCTGGGTGGCCGCCGCCGCCAGCGTGCTCGGCCTGATCCTGGTGACCGGTTGGGTGACGATCGACACCGGCGGGTCCGGCTTCCCGTTGCGGTTCGGAGCAGAAGCCGGCCCCGTCACTTGGGATAATCTGCGAGGTGATCTGCTGACGCTTTGTTGTGCTGTGTGTCTCGGTGTCCACATCGCGCTATTGGATCGCGCCGCGAAGCGATACGACCCCACGGTGCTGGCCTTCGCGCAATTGGCCTCGGCGGCGGTCTGCTTCTGGCTGATGGTCCCACTGTCCAAGGGCATCTCGTGGCCGACGCCACCGGTCTGGTTCGCGCTGATCGTCACGGGCGTGTTGGCCAGTGCCGTCGCGTTTCTGATTCAGACCCACGTGCAGCAGCGTCTCTCGCCGGTCCGCACCGCCGTGATTATCTGCATGGAACCGGTCTTCGCCACCCTATTCGGCTACTGGCTGGCCGGCGACCGGCTCGGTTGGCTTCAGGTCGTCGGGGCCGTCGTGATGGTCGGCTCCGTGCTGCTGGCAGAAATCAGTTCCGTAGTGCTGGCTGCACGCCGCGTGCAGAGTGGATAGTGGATAGTGGATAGTGGATAGTGGGGAGTGGCTAGTGGGGAG
>JABMRB010000344.1 GCA_013202865.1 Candidatus Nealsoniibacteriota bacterium
GCACAGCGTCCCTCGCTGCCGGCGGCACAGCGGTCGGGTATGCGGGCGGTGCGAACGTGTACGATATGATCGAGATGGACAGTAGGGCGAGGAGTATTGAACGCATGGCGTTGCTCCGCAAAAACGGTGGTTTAGCGGCCGGGCTTGCCCGGCGTGTAGCGTCGGCGGTCTACTTCGTCAGTTTCTGGATCTGGATCTCGCCGACCGTTAGTTGGGCGTTCTCGTATCCCGGGCCGCCTTCGAGATGCACGCCAATGGGGCCCTTCTCGGCGGTGAGGCAAGCGACGGCGCCGATCTTCTCGCCGTTGAGCCAGACGGTCGCATGGGGGCCGCGGACTTCGATCGATAGCGTGTTCCATCCACCCGGGTCGAACAGATCCTTGCGGAGGTTCAGCAGCGCGAGTCCCTTGCCGGGCAGGCCGACGGTGCCGGTGTAGGCGGTCGGTTTGTCGTGCTCGAAGATCTCCACGCGTGGCCCTTTGGGCCCGCGGAGCCAGATGCCTGCACGGATCGGCCAGTCGGCACGGAAGGTGACGGCCATCAGGTAGTCGTCGAGTTGCTCTTCGCTGAAGAGATCGCCGCCGGTGGCGCCGGGTGTGCCGACGATGCGGCCGAGCCGGACCTTCCACTGGGCCTGGCCGGCGGTTTTCCAGCCGGTGAGATCCTTGCCGTTGAAGGCGGCGGTGAACTCGGGCTCCGTCTTCGACTCGGCCTTGAGTCCCTTGTCGATGTTATGGGTACCGTGGCAGTCGGTGCAGATCGACTTTTCGGAGACGGCCCGGCCGTTGGTCCGCGGCTTGCCCTGCCACCGCTCGATGAACGCACGCTTCTTGTCCTGTTTGCCCTTGTGCGGGTCCTTGTGGCACTTGCTGCAAAGGGCCTCGACCTCGCGACGACCGTAGAGAAAGTCGGGCGTGGTCATCTGCATCTCGTCGTGCATGTGTTCGGTCGATGGCCCGTGGCACTCGGTGCAGCCGTAGCCTTCCTTGAGGTGGATCTTGGTGATCGCCTCGTGTTCGAGGGTCAAGTGGCAGACGTAGCACATGCCGTTGTCGACCTTCTTCTCGTCGTCATGCTGCTGCGGTTCGGCGGCGCCGGCGGTTTGTGTGCAAAGGAAGCAGGCCGCCAAGGCGACGGTTGCCAGGGCCGGGTGGAGGTGTCGTTTCACGGGATGCTCCTTCGTGGGGTGCTACGGGGTGAGGAATAGAGCGCCGGGGTGGCTGGGGTCGAGTCGCGAGGGACGAGCGACGAGCCCCCAGGTGCCGACGATCTGGGGGCTTCCTGCTCGCTGCTCGCAGTTCGACCCCAGCCACCCCGGCGCGAAGAGAGCGCGGGGGCAAGCCCCGCGGCTCGCTTTGCGTCGTGTTTTGGGCGCTAAATTACTTCCCAGTCGCGGAGCCACTGGTACTCTTCGGGTAATTGCTCCCAGCGTTCGTCGGTCATGCGGGCGAGCCACTCCTGCTCTCGTGGGGACATCCCGAGAAGGCGTTCGTAGGAGGCCCGGGCGGCGTTTTCTACCTCGTAGACCGTGGTCAGCCCGGGCACCGTGGCGGTGATTGCGCCGTTGGTGAGGATGCACTGCAAGGTCAGCCGGGCCAGATCGTTCTCTTCCTTGGCGCCGGCACCCAGCACGGGGAACTTTCCGGCCAGCTTGAAGAGGCTTCCGCCGGCGAACGGTTTGATCGTCACCAGGCCCGCGTTGCCTTTGCGCAAAGCCTCGAAGACACTGTGCTCCGACTCGCCCCCGGTGACGTTGTCCTTCAACGGCGGCTTCTCCTTCTCTTTCGTCTTGGCCGTGCATGGGAAGATGAACATCTCGAACTCCGGGAAGTTCTCGACGACGTGCTGCGTCCACGGGCGGCTGTGGCTCGACATACCAAGATGCCGCACCTTGCCCGCCTTGTGGAGTTTCTGGAACGTTTCGATAACGATCTTCAGGTCGTCGTCGGTGTTGTTGCCGCCCATGTCCATCTGCGGCCGCCAGATGTCGAGGTAGTCGGTCTGCAAGCGGCTGATACAGCCTTCGACGCCTTTGGTGAGTGCCTCGACGTTGCAGTTTTGCCGTTGGCGGGGGCAGATTCGATAGTCGTCGGCCCCGACGATCATCTTCTCGCGGCGGTCTTTCAACGCCACGCCGTAGGCACAGCACTCGGCGCTGGTGGTGATGTCGAGGTAGTTGATTCCGACGTCCTCGCACGCGCT
Source organism: Candidatus Nealsoniibacteriota bacterium (assembly GCA_013202865.1). Lineage (GTDB taxonomy): Bacteria > Planctomycetota > Planctomycetia > Pirellulales > Thermoguttaceae > JABMRB01. Next base: position 2,203 of record JABMRB010000344.1, read on the forward strand.
GATCACGTCGGCGCGGTTCTTACCGACGTCTTCGGGACACTCGTCGTTCGCGAAATCGCCCCAGTACCGCCCGCCGCCCCGGTTCTTCCAATGGCCACCGAGGCTGACCTCCGAGACCATCAGGTCGGTCTTGCCGAGCTTGCGGTATCGCATCTTGGGGTTGTAGTTGACGGTGTTCTTAGCGTCGGCCTTGGTCTCGGCTTCCGCGCCCACGGCGTTGCCGGCCGCGGCCGCAGCGGCAACCATGGCCGAGCCTTCACGAACGAACTGGCGGCGGCCGATATGAGGTTCTGACATCGGTTAGTCTCCCGGGTGGTGGTGAGAGCAGTATGGGGATACGGCGTGGCGGATTATACACGCTTTGCCGGAGCCACGCAATTCTCGTTCCCAGGCTCTGCCTGGGAACGCAATGTCTTCGAGGCTCCGCCTCGCCCGCCCCACCGTTACGTCCCCCAACTTCCTCCCCCCTAACCCCCGATCACCACTGCGTCGTCACCGGAATCACCCCCTCCTGCCCCGCGTAATTCCTCGCACTAGAACACCGCCAATGCACCGGATCATCCACAAACCCCCGCTTAATCGGGTTGAAGTGGATATAGTCGAGCTTCTGCCGCATCATCTCGTCGTTCTGAATCATCTGCGGATGACTTCCCTCTTGCCACAGTTGATAATCCTGATCGATCTTGTGTCGTTCTTTGTAGTATTTCAGTTGATCGAGGAACATCTTCAATCTACGCTCCTTCAGGAAGTCGATCAGCTTGCGTGCCGTAAACGACTTGAAATCGCCGATCTCCTTTGAAAGGTCTTCCGCACCGGCGACCAGATGCAGATGGTTTTCGAGAAGGACATAGCCGAACAACGCGAGGCGATCGTTCTCTTGGAGGAAACGGAGAGAGTCGAAAACGACGTCGGTTGTCTCGGGGCGGGTGAAGATGGGCATCCAGCCTACGACCGTGCAGGTGAGGAAGTGGGGGTAGATTGTGTCGTAGATCTTGTAGCGGCTGCGGGTCATGCCGGGGGCGGCGGGGTTGGTGGTGGTGGTGATGTTGGTGATGGGGCCTTGGCGAGGCGGAGCCTCGAAGACATTGCGTGCCC
>JABMRB010000345.1 GCA_013202865.1 Candidatus Nealsoniibacteriota bacterium
CACTCCCCACTCCCCACTCCCCACTACCCACTATCCACTGCCTTCGCCGCCGAAACTGCCCGCTGCAATTTCACGGTAATCGGCGGCAACGGATCGCCGGGCAGGTCGTGGCGGGCACCGTAGTGCTGCTGCAACCGCACCCGCGCCGGCCGATATCCCTCGGCCTCGACCCTCGTCGAGATGTTCTCGAAACTGATCCAGCGTGTGCATTGCGGCCCCACGATTGTCTCGCACTGCTCGTTCAGCATCGGCAAGTTGGCGTCTAGCTCGGCGTATCCCATGGCATCGGTCGTTGTCGCGTCCGCCCGAAAGCCGATCTCCGGCAGGATCGCTGCGTTGACCACCGGCCGGCCCGTGTTTGCATCGACGACCTTCACCGGCACGGTCATGGCGTGCCAACTCCAACTGGCGTGGATCGAGCTGTGCCGGATCGAATAGGAGAGCCCCACGTGGATCCCGGCCAGCACCAGCAGGCCGATCAACACCAGGCGGATGCGTCGCTGCACGGCCCCCATCGCAACCACGCAGACGGCAACCCCCTGGAAGTAGTAAAGCACGCCCAACTCCCCCCGCCACGACCACATCCCAAACAACAGCGCCACGGCCGCCGTCAATCCCATCAGCGTCCGCAGGCTGAATTGCAGTCGCGGGATCGTTTCGCTCGGATCGTTGGGCGCTTGCTCGGATGTCATCAATCGACTCCTCTCCGTGTGCCCCGTGACTCCGTGGTGCGTCGCACGCACCCTACGAACGACTAACCGACCGTCTGCTCCGTCTGCGGGTCGAAAAAGTGCAAATGGGCGACCGCCACGGCCGTTTCGACCTGCTCGCCGACCGTCAAACCACAGCCGGGGCCCATGCGCGATACGAACGACTGGCTGCCGGTGTTCAGATGCACGTAGGTCTCCGCACCCAGCGGTTCGACCACCTCGACCACGGCCGGAATCCGTGGGATGACCACCGACGGCTCGGCCGGCGACGGGCCGATGTGCTCCGGTCGGACGCCCAGCGTGACCGGCCGGTCGATGTACGGTTCGAGCCGGGAAGTCCACTCGGCGGGAATCGGCAAGCGAAAACGCTCGGCCTGCCGTTGGGACGCGGTGCCGTCGGCTGCGAAAGACACAGTTGCGACCGACGCGAACGAGAGCTTTCCCTCGTGACGTTCGACCCACCCGTCGAAGAAATTCATCGCCGGGCTGCCGATCAGCGACGCCACGAACCGGTTAGCCGGCCGGGCGTAGAGCGTTGCCGGGTCGGCGACCTGCTGTAAGCGGCCGTCGCACAGCACGGCGATCCGCTGGCCCAGCGTCATCGCCTCGGTCTGGTCGTGGGTGACGTAGGCCATGGCCGTGCCGAGCCGGGCGTGCAGGCGGCGGATCTCCCGACGCATCTGGCTTCGCAGGCCCGCATCGAGGTTCGACAACGGCTCGTCGAACAGGAACAGACCGGGCCGCCGGACGATCGCCCGGCCCAACGCCACCCGCTGAACCTCCCCACCGGAAAGCTGCCCGGGGCGGCGATGCAGCAGTTCCTCGATCCCCAGCACGTCGGCCACTTCACGGACGCGGCGGCGGATCTCGTCCTTGTTCGTTCGCCGCAGCTTCAGTCCGAAGGCCAGATTGCCGGCCACGTTCAGGTGCGGATAGAGGACGTGGTTCTGAAAGACCATCGCCACGTCGCGATCTTTCGGTGCCAGATCGTCGACATTCCGCCCGGCGATGCAGACACTGCCGGCAGTAGGTCTCTCCAGACCGGCGATCATCCGCAGCGTGGTCGTTTTTCCGCATCCGGACGGCCCGACCAGCACCATCAATTCCCCGTCGGCAACCTCCAACGACAGACCGTCCACCGCCCGAAACCCGCCGGGAAACTGCTTCGTGAGGTTATCGAGTTTCAATGCCGCCATGGCAGTTTCCTTGGGAAGGTGATGATGGCGGGAACCGGAAACCGGCAAATCGAACCACGGATTACACGGATGTCACGGATGGGAAGCAGCGAAATGCAATGCTCTGCCCATCTATCCTATCCGTGACATCCGTGTAATCCGTGGTTTCTACTTCCCTCCTACACATCTTCTCGACTACGAATAACCCCCAAACTCCCCAACCGCATCAAACATCGCCAGCACATTCTCCACCGGCGTTTCCTCCAGGATAGTATCGTGACTGGCACCGGCGACGTATCCGCCGCCCGGCTTCATCACGTCGAGCACTTCACGGGTTTGCCGACGGACCGACTCCGGCG
>JABMRB010000346.1 GCA_013202865.1 Candidatus Nealsoniibacteriota bacterium
AATCCCAAATCCCAAATCCCCCCCACCATGCGAGTTCTATCCGGCATTCAACCCACGGGACGGTTCCACTGGGGTAACTACTTCGGTGCGATTCAGCAGTACATCGACTTGCAAGACAAGGCCGAGGACGCGTTCTACTTCATCGCCAACCTGCACGCGCTGACCACCGTTCGCGACCCGGCAGAGCTTCGGCAATTGACGCTCGACGCGGCATTCGATCTGGTGGCGTTGGGACTCGATCCGGATCGGGCGACGCTCTTCGTGCAGTCCGACGTGCCGGAGATCAGCGAACTCTGCTGGCTGTTGATGACCAGCACGTCGATGGGTCTGCTCGAACGGTGCCACGCGTACAAGGACAAGAAGGGTCGAGGCATAACGGCCGACGCCGGGCTGTTCACCTACCCGGTCCTACAGGCAGCCGATATCCTGGGGTACGACAGCGACACGGTCCCGGTGGGCCAAGATCAGGTGCAGCACATCGAAGTCTGCCGCGACCTGGCCGGCAGCTTCAACCACCAGTTCGGCGAGACCTTCGTGCTGCCCAAGGCCTACGTAATCGACACGTCGGCCCGCGTGCCGGGCGTCGACGGCGAGAAAATGTCGAAAAGCTACGGCAACACGCTCGAAGTCTTCGAGGAGCCCAAGGTGCTGCGCAAGGCGATCATGCGAATCAAGACCGACTCGCGACCGATGGATCAGCCCAAGGAACCTGAAGGCGACCACCTGTTCGATCTCTACTCGTTGTTCGCCGCCGACGCCCAGCGCGAGGCATTGGCGGCCACGTATCGCCAGGGCGGGTTCGGCTACGGTCAGGTGAAGAAGGCACTGGCCGACTTGGGCGTCGACTTCTTCGCCGAGGCAAGAGACCGCCGCCGCGAATTGGAGGCCCGCCCGGAAACCATCCGCCAGATCCTCGGCGACGGCGCCGCCAAAGCCCGGTCAAAGGCCGCCGAAGTGCTCCTGAGGGCACAGCAGGCGTGTGGGGTGAAAGATAGTGGATAGTGGATAGTGGATAGTGGATAGTGAGGAACGTGAAACGCCCCCCGACTGCGTTCGGGGGGTATGAATGACTGTCAACGCGATCCGGTCTTTTCGTGTTGCCGCCGGCGGCGTACCATGGCCCCATGGACAACGAACGGAAAACGTGTGCCGATGGCCCTGCGCCGCCGGAACCGGCGCGGTTTCTCTGGCGAGGACCCCTCTTCTGGCTGCCGGTCGCAACGGGGCTCGGGCTGGTGGCGGCCTGGATTGCCGTGGTCGTGCAGGTCGATTTCGGCCGCTCGCCGCTGGTGATCCTCCCCCTACTGGTCGGTGTCGGACTGGGTGCGATGCTGGTCGGATTGATGCGGCTGGCACAAGTCGGGCATCGACCGACCATCGTGATCGGCACCGTCGCGATCGCTCTGGCCACCGTCGCCTCGCAACACTACATCGGATACCTAAAAACCTATCGCTGGCCGCGGCAGAACGCCAATCTGTTGGTGCCCCAGGCGTTGAGCGTCGTCGATTTCGACGAGTACATGCAGCAACGGGCCAAGAACGGACTCTCGCTGCCCTGGGGATACACGGCTCGGAATCGCCTCGCGTGGCTGGTCTGGGCGATCGACGGGCTGCTGGTGCTCGGCGCGACGCTTTCCGTGGTGGTGCCCGGCGTGCGATTGCCCTATTGCAACCGGTGCCTAAGTTGGTACCGTGTGATACGTAGCGGTCGGATCGACGTCGAGGCCTCTCGGGCACTGGCCGAGGTGGTCGGGCTTGTCGTGCCAGACCGTGCCGGCGCGGCCCGATATCGACTGCTGGCGTGCAACGCCGGTTGCGGCCCCGCCGGCCTCGATCTATCGTGGGAACAGCCATCGCGCAACACCTCGTCCAACCGGACGTGGCTCAACCCACAACAACACAACCAACTCACCCAAGCATTGGACAAAATCAACGCACAACAACATTCATCGCCTAGCGCGGCCAGTAACCGCAACCAAAGGAAGTTAGGGGATTAGAGGGTTAGGGACTGGGGGGAAGAGTCGCTTGCGGCTTCGCACAGGGTCCGACCCCACGGAACGCAGTCCGTGGGCGTTTTTCCCAATCCCCAAACCCCAATCCCCAATACCCAATCACCAATCACAAATCACAAAAACGAAA
>JABMRB010000347.1 GCA_013202865.1 Candidatus Nealsoniibacteriota bacterium
TGATGGCCGCCACCTGCGAAAACTATCTCTACGGCTGCAATCTGCTGAACCTGCACGGACTCTACTACACCACGCACGGCAGCTTCTGGGAGTGGGCACCGCCTTGCTACCACTTCCGCATGCCGTATTGGGACCATATAGGGACGTTCCTGAGGTACTTCGAGCGACTCTCCTACCTGATGAGCCAGGGCGTCCACCAGTGCGACGTTGCGGTGATGTATCCGGTCGCTCCCGGTCAGGCCGGCCTGGGCGGGAAAGAGGCAACCGGCGCAGCCTTCGCCGCGGGCGAGACGCTGCTCAAAAACGGTTACGATTTCATCTTCATGGATTTCGAGTCGCTGGCAAGGGCGGAGGCCCGCGACGGGCGATTGCACGTTGCCGACGCTTCGTACCGGGTGCTGGTCCTGCCTGCGATGCGTGCGCTGCGCTGGACCACGCTGCAAAAGGCCCGAGAGTTCTTCCGCGCCGGTGGTATTGTCATTGCCGTCGACGCGTTGCCCGAGGCGAGCGACCATGCAGGCAGCGAAGACCCGGCCCTGGATGCCGTCGTCAAGGAACTCTTTGGCGCCACCGCCGCGGAAACAAAAGCCGGCTCGCGACCGGCCGTCCAAGAGAGCGCGGCCGGCGGACGAGGTATTGCCTTGTTTGCCACGGGCAAGCAGTCACCGGTGCGAACTTATGACGGTGGTTTCGCCGGACGCTGGGCATGGTCGAAGGAGCCGGCCCAGAACGTCTACTTCAAGACGGTCTACCGTGCGCCCGAGAAGACCACGCCAACTTGTCGTATCCGATTCTTCTGCGACAACGAGGGAGCGCTCTATGTCAACGGAAAGAAGCTCTGCTCGGGCGTGGACTACTCGGCCGGTTGGGGCGGTAACGTGGAACTGAGCGACGGCGATGTGATTACCGTCGATGCCAAAGATCACGACCCGCCGGGCAAACGACACACCGCCGGCATGTTCCTGGCGATCGTTCGAGACGGCAAGACGGTGCTCGGCACAAAGGACGTTCGCTACACACTTGCCCGGCCTGACGCCGAGAACTGGCGCACCGGGGCGGACCTCGCCGGGTTGTCTGCTGTCGACCCGGCGAACGTCCACGAGGCGCATCGAGGTGTTACCGTGGGCAACATGGCCACGATCTTGGTTCGGCAGATCGAGAAGTTGATTCCTCGTGACGTTCAGTCCGAACAACCGATCAAGGCGACCCACCGCAAGGTCGGCCCGCGCGACGTCTACCTCGTCATCGGCGCGAAAACGGGGTCCGAGTGTACCTTCCGTGCCACCGGTCGGCCCGAACTGTGGGATCCATGGACCGGCCGCACTGCCGCGATGCACGTGGTTTCGCGCGATGCCATGCAGACGACGGTGCGGATGCCGCTAGAATCGCATGAGGCGCAAGTCGTCGTCTTTTCCCCGGGCGAGACGAACATCACGATACCCGCCACCAGTTTGACAGAAATCACCGGCGTGGACATGGCCGACGGCAAGGTTACGGTAACCGGATATACCGATGGGGCCGGCGAGCAAACGGCTACGGTCAATCGCGACGGGCAAACGATTACGTTGCGAGGCAATGCACCGGCGCCGCTGCCGCCGCTGACTCTCCAGGGTGAGTGGCAGTCGGAACTCAAGCCGACGATGAACAACCGTTGGGGCGATTTCCGGCTGCCGGTGACGGAACAAATGATCGGCGCGGAGGCGAGGATCTTTCGCTATGCAGAAGAGAGGTCCGCAAAGCCCGGCTACGAGGCTAGCGACTTCGACGATTCGCAATGGCCGCGAGTTACGCACGGTTTCGGCCTGAAGTTTTGGAAGCTCGGACCGCTGCCCAACGATCTCGACGTGGCCGCCATGGAGGCGAAGCTCGCGGCACTGAAGGCGGTCGACCCGACGGTGCCCGTCGACGTTGGCGGCAAGCGTTACGCCTGGACGCCCTATTCGTTCTCCTGGCGTTGGGGTAAGCAGGGTGATCCGGGCCACCAGGGCTACCACGGCCTGAAGGAAAACGTTTCCAACGACTTCATTCGGCTGGGCAAACCGCGGGGGGGACTCAATGAGACGCTCTACGGCGGGGAGCCGGCCGGAACTCGATACTACCTGTGGACCGCCGCCGTTGCATCGCGGCCGACCAAGGCGCGAATCATCGCCGGCGGTGAACTGGAACCGGCGGCCGTCTATCTCAACGGCGTCGCCGTCGCCGATCTCAAAGCCGACGCTGCGCTCAGTGCAGGAAGCAATCCACTTCTGCTCCGCTACGACAAGCCCGGCCGCGGCCATTTCGTCATCGAAGATTCGACCGCCCCAACGCCTGAGCACCGCACGCCGTTGTCGATGACCTGGTACGATCGGCCGGGTGTGCTGCCGTTGGATGCCATGCCAGCCGTGCCCGGGCCGGCCGCCTGGTATCGCTTTGTCGCTCCGCCCGGCTTGCGAGCAATGACGCTCACGGCACACGGCCACGTCCAAGCCTGGGCTGACGGTCGGCCCGTAACCGTCGCTACCGAGGAGCCGGCAACCCGCCGTGCGGTGCGTTATCGCCTGGTCTTGGACCATCCGATCGCGGGCAACGCCAAGATCGCATTGCGGATCGAGCTCCAGAGCGGATACTACGGCGGTTCGGCCATCCCGGAGCCGGTTCAACTCGATTGCGGAATCGGAAACATTGCCCTGGGCGATTGGGCAAAGGGCTCAGCGATGGAGTGCTACAGCGGCGGCGTCTGGTATCGCAAGAAGGTCACACTCAGTCCGCCGCAAGTTGGCAGCCGAGTGATGCTCGACTTGGGCTCGGTCGTGGCGACCGCCGAGGTGCGAGTCAACGGGCAATCGGTCGGCGTCCGAGTCGCTCCGCCATGGCGGCTCGACGTCACGGAGTTCGTCAAAGCCGGCGAGAACCATCTCGAAATCCTGGTCTACAACACACTGACCAACCACTATCGCACCGTTCCGACCAAGTATCGGGGGAATTCGCAGTCCGGCTTGATGGGTCCGGTGCGGCTGGACTTCCTGCGAGAAGTGACGCTCGTCGACGACCGTTTGTAGTGACCGCATTCATGCGGTTCTGGCA
>JABMRB010000043.1 GCA_013202865.1 Candidatus Nealsoniibacteriota bacterium
CTTACGACGTATCCACTTGCTTGCGCTTCGAGCTTGTATGAAGAACAAGTGGCGATGTCCGACTAACCGGGCGCTTGCTGTAATACCCCTAGCAGGCGGTCGACCTCGTCGGCCGTGTTGTAGTGCAGCAGACCGATGCGGACCATGCCGTCGGGCTCCAGGCCGAGGGCTTCAGTCAACGGCTGGGCATAGAAGTTGCCGTGCCAGACGAAGATGCCTCGTTCGCCGAGATACCCGGCCAGCTTGGCGGGACCGATCCGGGCGTGCGTGATCGAAACGGTCGGCACGCGGCGGTCGAATTGTGCCGGATCGGTAATCCCCCAAACCTTTACGTCCGGCAACGCGGCAAGCCCCGAGAGCAACCGGGCGATCAACTTGCGCTCGTAGGCAACGATCCCCTCGTAAGCCGCCCGCAACGCGTCGCGGCGGTCCACCGCGTCCGGCCGCAAGGTTCGACCCAGATCGGCCAAATACTCCACCGCCGCCAGGGCCCCGGCAATGCCTTCGTGGTTCTGCGTGCCGGTCATCCAACGGCCCGGCAGATCGTCCGGCGCGGGGCGGACCTTGTAGGCGGGTAATTCGGCCAGCAGTTCGCGTCGCCCCCAAAGCACCCCCACGTGCGGGCCGAAGAACTTGTAGGCCGAGCACGCCAACACGTCGCAATCCCACGCCGCCACGTCCGGCAACCCGTGCGGCGCGTAATGCACCGCATCGAGAAAGACCAGCGCCCCGACGCCGTGTGCCATCCGTGCGATTTCGCCCACCGGGTTGATCGTGCCGACGGCGTTGCTCGCGCAGCCGACGGCCACCAGTTTCGTGCGCGGCGAGAGTTTTTCGGCCAGATCGTCGAGGTCGAGCATGCAGTCGTCGCCGTGGATCTCGACGTGACGGACGGTCACCCCGGCGTCGGCTGCGGCAAGGACCCATGGCGTGAAGTTGGCGTCGTGGTCCTGCCGGGTGACGAGGATTTCGTCGCCGCTTCGCCATATATGGGCGAGTGCCCGGGAGAAAGCGAACGTCAGGCTCGTCATGTTCGCCCCGAAGACGACCGTATCCGGGTCGTCGGCGCCGAGGAAGTCGGCCATCGCCCGGTGGGCTTCGTGCAGCATCGCGTCGCTTTCGCGGCTGGTAGCGAAGAGCCCTTCGTGGTTGGCATTGGTTCGCGCAAGGTAATCGGCGATCGCGTCGATCACGCGCCCGGGCACCTGACTCCCGGCCGGTCCGTCGAAGTAGACGGCCGGGTGACCGGCGACGGTTCGCTTCAGTGCGGGAAACTGGCGGCGGCACCGAGAAACATCAAGGCCGTTCTGGTTGTGTGTATCGTTCATACGGGCATGATACACGCTAATAGTTGTACGTCAATCCGAAGAACCCGCCGTGGAGGATCAGATCGGCGTTGTTGTCGATGTCGGCGATCTCGGGCATGTCGGTGACGTAGGGGGGCACCTGGTCGTCGGCCAAGGCGATGGCTGTGGCCACGAGGACGCGGTAGCCGAAGTGGGCACTCCAGTGGTGGGAGAAATCCCATAGCACGCCGACGTCGATCTGCGTGAGGAAGGAGACCGCGTTCTCGGACGAGTTGATCGGATAGGTCCACCCGGGGAACGCCGACTGGGTCGCCACGGTGCCGTCGTTCAGATACAGCCGGAAACGGTTCTCCATGAAGTTTTCGTAAATTCCAAACTTCGGCGTCACGAAGGCCCGAAGCGACGGCGTGAAGCGGTATTTCGCATCGAACCCGAATTGGAACCCGATCAGGTTGTTGACGGCCCGGTCGTCGAGATAGGCCGACAGGCCGGGATCGGACCAAGAATTGTCGGGGGTGGCGCCTCGTCGCGAACCGAACATCAATTGGTCGTCGAACCGGAAGTAGCGGATACCGAACGACCAGTCAACCGTCCACGGCAGGTTGGTGGACAGGTAGAACTGACTGCGGACCAGGTTCACCTCGAAGCTCTGCACGTGGCTTTCTCGCCAGATGCGGTGTTCGTCGGCATTGTCGAACCAGAAGGTGGCCGGCTCTATACCGAACGGCCCGTTGAAGGAGACGTTACCCTGGCTGAAGTTCAGCGGCGTGCTCACTCCGCCGGGGTAAGTAATGCTGCTAAAGGAACTCAACGGGGTCAGGGCCGTATAGATCCCTTCCAAGGCCCAACCGTTGGGCATCATCACGCCACCGCCGCCGGCACCGCCGACACCGACGCCAGGATCGCAATACTCCTCGCACCCGCCGCATCCGGTCGGGCAACAGGAGCAGAAACGGCGGCCAACTCGGATCTCGGCCCCCCAAGCCCAATCCCATTCGTATGGCCATGTGTTGTTCGGGTTGTTGCCGGACTCGTAGCTTAGCCAGAGGTTGTTGACCTTGTTTCGGGTCATCAGCAGCGCAGAGATCGATCCGTACCATGGGCTCCAGCGGCGTGCCCCAACTCCGCCGCCGTACAGGCCATAGCTTCCCCCGTATTGGTTGCAGTCTCCCCACGGTTGGCCGCCGTAGGCAGCGTCCGGCTGCGGCGTGATCGACGGTTGGGCCATCGGACCGGCGCCAGGCAGCGATACCGGAGTCGACGGCGCCGGACCGATCAGCGGCAGGGGCGGCCGGGGCGGGGCCGGCCGCGAGGGAATCTCGCCGGCGACGCTAGCCTGAAACAGCCGCTGCGGCGCAGTGCCCGCGGGCGCTCCATAGCCGGCGTAGACGGGGGCACGTTGCGCGGCGCCAGCCGGTGGCAGATAGATCCAGGCACCGGTCTGCGGCATCGGGAGCATTTCCGGCGCGCCGTAAAGCCCGAACTGACCCCACGCGTTACACGTTACAAGCCCCGTCGCCAACACGAGAATCACAATGCGCAGAGACTGCATGAGTCAGATTCCTTTCCGTCGAGACGTGCCACTCCGTTGATACTCGTATAACCCATCGTCCGGCAGGTCGTCGGCAAATTGGCGAATTCGCGGGTCGTCGGGGCATTTTCCGCGGGGCTCGACAGGGTAATCGGCGCCACCCGTTCGACCATGAAAAGAGCGTATTTGCGTCGAACGCGGCCTTTCGGAAGAACCGGAACAAGCCGACCGTTCAATCACCACAATCCGCACGAGCGTCGCGCTGGACGCGACGTCATCGAGTCGCCGGATTCATCCCGGCGCCGTCGATGCGCGGGACAAGCCCCGCGGCTCGCAGCGTACGGTTGACGGCTCTCACGGCATTGCATTGCGAGGGCACTTCGGTTAGCATGATAACTGAAGATGTACGTACGCGCATCGCTCGAAGATACGTCCAGAACATGGAGAACGCAATGAAAACAAGACCACTGACCGGCGCAACCGTCGTAGCGATCCTCACCGCGGCACTCGTCCACGTGCCCCTGCTGTTCGGCAGTGAAACCGGCGGCGGTCCGAACTGGCCCGAGTTCCACGGTCCCGGCCGAACGAATATCTCGCCGGACAAGGATCTACTGAAGAAGTGGCCCGACGGTGGGCCGCGGCTGATCTGGAAGTACTCGCAGTGCGGCCAGGGATACTCGGGGGTGACGATCGTCGACGGAAAGATCTTCACGGCCGGCAACCTCGACGACGCGGAAACGCTCTTGACACTCGACTTCGACGGCAAACTGCTCTGGAAATCACCCAACGGCGAAGTCTGGAAAGGCCCCAGTCCCGGCTCCCGCGCCACGCCCACCTACAGCGACGGCTTGCTGTATCATCTGAACGCCCAAGGCCGACTGGCCGCCTACGAAGCCGCCACCGGTAAACCACGCTGGGCCGTGAGTCTGAAATCCCGATTCAGCGGGCGACCCGGTATCTGGGCCTTCGCCGAAAACGTGGTCGTCGAGGGCGACAAGGTGTTGTGCATGCCCGGCGGTCCCGGCGGCCGAGTGGTGGCCCTGGACAAACGCACCGGCAAGACCATCTGGATCAACACCGATACCGAGCACACCGCGGCCTACTGCTCGCCGTTGGTGGTGGCCCACCGCGGCGTGCGGCAGTTGATCACCATGACGCAAAAGTCGGTGCTCGGCGTGAACGTCGAGTCCGGCAAGCTCGTCTGGTCGGCCCCCTTCGTCCCGCGGTCGCCACAAAACGCACTGACGCCCGTCTTCCACGACGGATACGTGTTCGTCGCCTGCGGCCACTCGTCCGGCGGCACGGTGATGAAGATCGACCCGGATACGCAGACCGCCAAGACCGTTTGGTATCGCGAGGACCTGGACAACTGCCACGGCGGCGCCGTGCTGCTCGACGGGAAGCTCTTCGGATGCGGATGCCGGCAGGGCGGAAAGAGCTTCTATTGCGTCGATTTCCTCACCGGAAAAACGATCAAGCTCGACAAGACGCTCGGCAAGGTCGGCATCACTGCCGCCGACGGGATGCTCTATTGCCTGAACCACCAGGGCACGATGTCGCTGCTGGCCGTTACGCCGGATGGTTTCGACGTAGTCAGTCAGTTCGAGTTGCGGCGGAAGCCCGCGAATTCCTACCTCGCCCACCCGGTCGTCTGCGGCGGCCGCATGTATCTGCGGTGCGACGAAGACCTGTTCGTCTACGACGTCCGCAACAAGTAGATCATACAAAGCGAGCCGCGGGGCTTGCCCCCGCGCCGTTGCGCCGTAGCGCCGTTGCGCCGTAGCGCCGTAGCGCCGTTGCGCCGGGATAAACCCGGCGGCTCGCTGGCGGTTGACTGCCTCTGCCACACTGAGGGAACCTCTAAAACCCGCCGGCGCGGCCCGGGCTACCC
>JABMRB010000044.1 GCA_013202865.1 Candidatus Nealsoniibacteriota bacterium
ATCCCCCCCATGCAATGGGCGGGCTTTTCGACCGTCCGCAAGTTCGTGTCTTCGTCATTCATCATTCTGCATTCATCATTCTGCATTCAACCCTTCCGCCGATGTATTTGCTCGAAAACCCGGTCCTGCAACGTGAACTGCTGGTGAACCTCCGGATGATCCGGGCGTTTGTGCTGCTGTTTGCCTATGTGGGGCTGCTGGGGTTGGTGGTTTGGGTGGCCTGGCCGGCTCAGCAGCGGCTCGATCTGACTACCAGCGAAGAGGCACAGAGCCTCGTCAACCTGTTCTTCCTCGGGCAATACGTCTTGATGTCGTTGATGGCACCCAGCTTTGCCGGCGGGTCGATCACCGGCGAGAAGGAGCGGCGGACCTATGAGATGCTGTTGGCCAGCCCGATGCGGCCCGGGGCGATCGTGCTGGGTAAACTGCTGGCCTCGCTGTGCCATCTGGCCGTGCTGGTCTTCGCGTCGCTGCCGATCGTGATGCTCTGCCTGCCGTTGGGTGGCGTGTCGCTATGGGAAGTGGCGGCTACGTACGTCGCCATGGCCGCCTCGGTGACTACGTTCGGCATGATCTGCCTGACGGCCAGCAGCTACTTCACGCGAACCGTCGCCGCGCTGGTGGTCTCGTATCTGATCATCCTGCCGATCGCGCTGTTCGGGATCTTGTTCTACGTTTCGTTCGAGGGATTCTACGAGATCTTCCGCCCGTTGTTTCAATACACGTGGTTCGACACGGCGGCCCGATTCCGGCTGCTGGTGTTGGCCGGTGCGTTTCCGGCAGTTTGTTTGGGCGTCTGCTGGGCCCTGTTTCGGGTGAGCTGCAAGCGGCTGCTGCACCCGCCGGACGTCGGCAGCGAGGCCAAGGAGGTCGTCGATTCCGAGGCGGAGCAGAAGAAGGCCGTGGGGATGGTGATCCGCAGCGACCAGTTTCCCGACAAGCTGTTCGCACCGCCGAAACGTACCGACCTGATGGCCGACGGGACCAACCCGGTCTACGACAAGGAGATGCGGAGCGAGCTGTTCGGTCAGGGCACGCTGATGCTGCGGCTGGTGATCCAGTTGAGCATGTTTCTGGCGTTGCCGCTGATGGCCGTCTGTTTGTATATGTGGCCGCAAGGGGCCCCGTGGTACACGAGCTACGTGTTGGTGTTCAACATGCTGGTCGGACCGGTTTTTGCGGCCGGCACGGTGACCAGCGAACGGGAGCGGCAGACGCTCGAGTTGCTGTTGTGTACGACCATCTCGCCATGGCAGATTCTTCGCGGCAAGCTGCTGTCGAGCTTGCGGATCTCGACCGTGCTGACGAGCTTCCTGGTCTGGCCACTGCTGCTGGCGTGGCTGCTGCCGCCATGGACCTATTGGGCCGACACGAAGACGATGCTCAGCTACGTGTTGATCATCGCCCTGTCGAGTCTGACGACGACGACGCTGGCGATGTTCTGCTCGGTCGTGTTCCGCAAGACGTCGGTAGCATTGATGACGGCCTATCTGGTGCTGATCCTGTTGTTCGCCGTACCGATTCCGGTGAAGATCTTCGCCGAGCAGTTCTTTCCCGCGCCGGCCGCGGTGATCCACACGACGCCGGACGGCCGGATCGCGCACGCGGCCACGTTGCGGTTGACCGGCCGAGAGGGTACGTTCGACGTCGACTTGCAGCGCGGTGAGAGTGTCAAGCAGGCGGCCAAACGGATCAGAGACCGCGGCCAGTACAGCGGCGTGAAGGCGGAGGTCGAGCCCGTCGACGGCAAGGAGTTGTGGTTGAGCAGCAGCAAGGGAAACGACCCGGCCCGCGGGTTTCACCTTGCGGTGCTGACCGGGCAGTTCGACGTGCAGGTGCCGCCGACGGTCCGCCTTGGCCAGCTCACCTTCACCAGCCCATTCTCGGCCGCGTTCAGCCTGCCACTGACGTTGAACAAGCAGGGCGAGGAGGTGCCGATCGTGGGTAACTGGCCCGTGTCCATCGGTTTCCTGGCGTTCTATCTGGCAGTGAACGCGGCGTTGCTCGGCTCGATGCTGTGGCTGTTCAACGTACGCTGGCGCGTGCGCTCGCTGGCGACCCAGTAAGCCCTCGGGTGCATGTCTTACCTGACGCGTACATTCGTTGCAGGCCGCACGATCCCACGAATGCGGCTGATCGCGAGCATTCTGCTATTCCGCAAGACCCGCCCGCGCAGCACCCGATGAACACTGCGTCCGGAGTGAACTTTCTTGCGGTGAGGTCGACGGTGCGCAGATTCAAGGATCTCTCGATCAACACGAAGCTGAGCCTGCTGGTGACCGTGGCGGCGGGAGTGGCGATGCTCTCGGCCTGCGGGACGTTCGCGGTCAACGACTACCGGATGATGCGCAACTCGAAGGTCCGCCAGCTCGATGCGTTGGCGAAAGTGCTCGGCGCCAACAGCACGGCGGCGTTGACCTACAACGATCCGGCCACGGCCGCCGAATTGCTCTCTTCGCTGAGCGAACAGCCGACGATCCGGTTGGCGTGTTTCTACGACCGGTTCGGCGAGCTTTTTGCGATCTACGAAACGGACGACAACCCCCATGACACGCCGCCGGCGCCGGGACCGGACGGCCACAAGTTCACCGATCACGGCGACTTGGAAGTGACCTACAGCATCGTCCAGGACGGCGAGAAGAAAGGGACCCTCTCCCTGCACGCCAGCACGGCCGACTTGCAAAAGCAAATGGTCGCCTACGTGCAGATCGTTGCCGTGGTGATGGTCGTGTCGCTGGCCGGTGCGGTGTTGTTTTGCAGCCGGATGCAGCGGGCGATCTCGCTGCCGATCCTCCGGCTGGGAGAAACGGCGCAGCGGATATCGGCCGCAGGGGACTACTCGATCCGCGTCGAGAAAGAGGCCGACGACGAACTGGGCACGCTCTACGACGAATTCAACCGGATGCTCGATCGCATCAAGCAAGGCGAAGCGGCACTGCAGAAGGCGCACGACGACCTCGAGTTGCGGGTCGAACAGCGTACCGCCCAACTCTCCACGGCCAACCTCGATCTGAGCCGGGAGGTCGTCGAACGCAAGCGGACCGAGCGGGAGCTGGAGGAGGCACACGAGCGGCTGGTCGACGTTGCCCGGCAGGCCGGCATGGCCGAAATCGCCACCGGCGTGTTGCACAACGTCGGCAACGTACTGAACAGCATCAACGTCTCGGCCACGTTGATGGCCGACCGGCTACGCAACTCGAGGCTTTCGGACCTTCAGCGGGCCATCGAGATGATCGATTTCCAACGCGTCGACTTGGGCCACTTCTTCACCACGGACGAGAAGGGCAAGCTGCTGCCGGAGTTCCTCGTCATGCTCGCCGAACATCTCAACCAGGAGCGCGGCGCGATCGTCGAAGAGCTTCGGTCCCTGGCTAAAAACATCGACCACGTCAAGACGATCGTGTCGATGCAGCAGTCGTACGCCGGCGTGGCCGGGTTGGTCGACGAGGTGTCGATGGAGGAACTGGTCGAGGACGCCTTGAAGATGAATCAATCGTCCTTCGAGAAACACGGCATCGAAGTGATCCTCCATTGCAGCGATCTACCGGAAACCCGCGTCGAGAGACAGAAGCTGCTCCAGGTGCTGGTGAACCTGATCGCCAACGCCAGGGACTCGCTAATCGAGAGCCCCGGCCACGAGCGGCGACTGACGATCCGCATCGGCCCGGGCCGCCAGGATCGCATGCGAATCGAGGTTGCCGACAACGGCGTGGGAATCCCACCGGAGAACCTCACGGCGATCTTCTCGCACGGGTTCACGACCAAGCAGCACGGGCATGGCTTCGGGCTGCACACCTCGGCAAACGCCGTGAAAGAGATGGGCGGCCATCTAGCGGTAGTCAGCGAGGGCCCCGGCCACGGCGCCACGTTCTCCGTCGAGTTGCCGTTGCACTCGGTTGAAATGGTAGTGTAGGTTCAAGCGGCGCTACTCTGCCTTTCCCCCCCGAACGCAGTCGGGGGGCGTTTCACGTTCTTCACTCTTCACTCTCCACTCTTCACTCCCCACTCCTCTTCCCCACTCCTCTTCCCCCCCAACCCCATCGTCCACAATCGCAATGCGTCGAGGCGTTTCATGCCGAGTTGGAAGTAGTGGTCGCCTAGCGAGTCCAGGTGCCGCTTCGCCTGCTCTTGCCGGCCCTTCTTCCAATCGGGCACCGGGTCGACGATCCCCTGGTGGATCAGCTCTCCGGTCAATAGGTCGGCGATGATGCGATGTCCTTCGATGGACGGATGCACGTGATCGACCAGATGATCGCAAGGGATGCCGGCGTCGTTCAATCCCTCGAACAGCTTGCGGACGTCGACCACCGGCGTGTCGCTACGGCGTGCGACCTCGAAGAGCGCCTCGTGCATCGGTTCGAGCATCCGCAACGGGCAAACGTCCAACTCCTTGGCGCGCAGGTACGATTGCCGGGCCTCGGCCGTGCGGCCTGCCCAGTCGTACGTTTGCGCCAGGTCGAAATGTGTGCGAGCGTATTGCCCGTCGATTTCCAGGGCCTGCCGGAATAGCTCGATTGCCTTGTCGTGCCGGGTCGCCATACACGCCCGGGCTTGCTCGTCGAGTTGCGTCCACCGGCGGAACTCTTTGTCCGTCCAGTCGTTGCGGAGTTTCTTGTTCGTCCACTCGTCGGGGTGCTCGGACTTGAACGGCGGGTAGACGCGCAGGTTGCTAACCGGATTGACCAACAAGATCGGCACGTCGGCCTCGCGGGCCATCTGCACCATCCGGCCGAGGCTGTGGCGGAAGTGATCGATTACGTCGCGCTGCCATTTGTCGTCGCGGTGGTATTGTTTGAGCCCGTCGCGGTATTCGAGCATCGCGTCGGTTTCCGGTCCCAGCACGGGCCGGCCTTCGCGAGCCGTTTCGTCCGAGGTGCCCCGCAGTCGTTGATATCCCATCCGCGCCAGCGTACACGTCCGCGTGCGAGCGAGCAGTCCGCCGGTCCGGGCCACCACCGAGGGCAGGTGCTTGACGTGTTCGTAGGTGCGATCTTCGAGGAACTCGTTGTGGCCCGTGTAGAGGACGATCAGGTCGGGCTGGTAGCCGAGCACCTCTTCGAGGATCGGCACGAGCCGATAGCTGGCATAGGAGACGCCGCCGCAATTGACCACTTCCCAGCGGCGCTCTGGATCGGCCGCCTGGAGGTTGAACTCGAGCCAGGTGGGAAACGACGTTTCGATCGCGTATGGTCGCCCCTGGACCGTCGAGCCACCCAGGCAGAAGATGCGAAACTCGTTGGGCGGTTTCTTCGCCGCGAACGAATCGTCGCAGAAGAACTCCGTCCGGCTCGGCGCGATCCGGTAGCGGGTACCGTCTTCGTTGGGTACGAACAGCGGATAGACTTCGCTGAACCCCAGCAGCGGATCGTCGGCCAGATCGGGCCGGCCCCAGTCGAAAGCGGTCAGCACGCCTTCGATCAGCAGCAGCGGCATCAGCCCCAGCATCACGGCCGCCAGCCGGAAACCCACGGCGCGGAGCCGCGAGCGTTGCCGAGGGCGTTTCTTTGTGTTACCCGGTTTCATGGGGTGTTTTCCGGTAGCTCAGACCGTGAAATCAGCACGATGCATTTCAAGACGGCACGGCGGGACTGGGGGCTGGGGAAACACGCACATCGCGAGCCCTGAATCCCCAGCCCCGAATCCCTAGCCCCCAGTCCCCTTGTTTCCAGAGCAATCACAGCGGGGCTCGTCCCTCAATGATACCTCATTGGGCTGCTGCCGTCTGCCGCTGTTCGGATGGCCCGGCACCTGCTACAATGGGCCGATTCCGTGATCACAACGGCGAATTGGCCCAGAGAAGTTGGCCCAGAGAGGAGTACCCATGAAAAAGGGGAGTTTTGGCAGCCGGAGGAGAGAGTTGGAGGAGAAGTTCTTCCAGGAGCGCGACAAGCAGTTGTTGCAGGCGATGCGCGAGAAAACGGCCGCCGCACAGAGGAGGAAGGCCCTGATCGAGGTCTCGGGAATCACCGACGAAGAGTTGCTCGACCAGTTGGACGAACTCGACATCGGTACCGAGACGATCGCGGCCCTTTCGCTGTTTCCGCTGGTCGCCGTCGCCTGGGCCGACGGAAGTATCGACGAGAAGGAGCGCCAGGCCATCATCGCCGCGGCCGAGCAGAAGGGCATGGAGAAGGACCATCCGGGCCACGAGTTGTTGGACCACTGGCTCCAGAAGAAGCCCGACCCGAGCCTGATGACCGCCTGGAAAGACTACGTGTCGGCCCTCTACCAAACGCTCAGCGATCCGGCCAAGGCTACCCTGAAGGCCGGAGCACTCGGGCGAGCCCGGGCCGTGGCCGCGGCGGCGGGTGGACTGCTCGGGTTCGGCAACAAAGTCTCCAAGACGGAGCAGGCCGTGCTGGACGAGTTGGAGCAGGCACTGGAGTAGGGTGCGTGCAACGCACCGATACCGGATG
>JABMRB010000348.1 GCA_013202865.1 Candidatus Nealsoniibacteriota bacterium
AGAACGGAACTTGTTCCGTTTTCGTCTCGTCGAGCTTCTGCTGCCGTACTGATAATCGCCTCTCTTTGCGAGGTCATGCTGCAAACGGAACAAGTTCCGTTCTACGAAGTGCGTGGGCGTTTGTGACGGATTGGAAATTCGTCCTACCCGAGAGTCGTCTCCTCGCGGGTATCCAACCGTGTCGTCGTCCGCTACAATCTGAGGCGTGGAACATCGACAATTACCACGCTTGCCAAGGAGCCCCGGACATGAGACGGTTTTCACAGTGTACCGCCCTTCTCGTTCTGCTTTCGATCCTCATCACACCCCATGCACGCGCGGCCGAACCGGGATTCACGCTGCTCTCGCCGGTGCCGACTCCTAAGATCATCGCGGCGGCCGAGGCCTATCTTGGGGGGAGCTACAACGCCGACAATATGGTGGACGGGATCGCTGACGGTACGTTTCGGAGCGAATATGCGTCGGCCGGCAAGGGGACCGAGACGTTCATCGATTTCGATTTCGGCCGGCCCACGCCGATCGCCGGCATGCGGCACGTGGGGCGTTTCGACCCGGCCACGGTCAAGTCGGCCGTGTTGATCTTCAGCGACGCGGCCGATTTTGGCAACGTGACGGGCAAGGTCGAAGTCAAACACGCCAACGTCCGGGCCGGTGTGACGGCCGCCTCGTTCGCGCCGGTCACGGCCCGATACGTCCGCTGGCAGGTGACGGGCATCGGACCGCACGCGACGGTGGGCGGGTCCGAAATCGAGTTCTTTACTGCCGGAGAACCGGAAACAACGCCCGGGAAGATCGCGATCGAAGCGTCGAGCGCAGCGGCCGCGTTGAAAGAGGGCGGCAAGTCGCTCCAGCCGGTCCACGTCGAGATCCGCTATCCGTACGTCGAGCCGGTCGACGCCGTTGTGGAGATCCCAGGCAGCGAGCCGCGACGGGTGCCGTTGCGGTTCGGCACGCACACGGTCGAGACCTTGCTGCCGACGGTTGATACGCAACAGACGTTGCAGATCGTGGTGAAGGTCAACGGGAAAACGGTCGCCCGCAGCAAGGTAACCCGCAAGCCGGTCCGCCCTTGGGTGTTCCATATCCTGCCGCATTCGCACGTCGACATCGGCTACACGCACGTGCAGACCGAAGTGGAGCGGATGCAGTGGGGCTATATCGAGCAGGCGATCGAGTTGGCCCGCCGCACGGCCGGCAACCCGCCCGGGGCCCGGTTCAAGTGGAATAGCGAGGTCCTCTGGGCGGTCGATAGCTATCTGAAGCAAGCGACCGACGAGCAGCGCAAGGAGTTCGTCGCGGCGGTCAAGCAGGGCTGGCTCGGATTGGACGGGCTCTACGGCAACGAACTGACCGCGCTGTGCCGCCCGGAAGAACTCTACCGGCTGACGGATTGCTCGCGACGGCTCGCGGCGGAACTGGACGTGACGATCGACGGGGCGATGATCAGCGACGTGCCCGGCTACACCTGGGGGATCGTGCCGGCGTTGGCCGACAGCCGCATCAAGTATTTCTCGATCGGCCCGAACCATTGCCACCGGATCGGGTTCACGCTCGAACAATGGGGCGACCGGGCGTTCTACTGGGTCTCGCCGTGCGGGCGGAAGAAGGTGCTCTGCTGGATGGCCGGCAAGGCCTATTCCTGGTTCCACGGCGGGCGGCTGGGTAAGATCGGCGGGGTTCGCCCCCAGGTCTTCTTCGATTATCTCGAAGAGCTCGAGGCGGCCGACTATCCGTACGACATGGTGCAACTCCGTTACAGCATCGGCGGCGACAACGGTCCGCCCGACCCGGAACTGCCCGATTTCGTCCGCCGGTGGAACGAGAAATACGCCTCGCCGCGGATGATGATTACGACCACGTCGGAGATGTTCCACGAATTCGAGCGACGCTACGCCGACAAGGTGCCCGAGGTCCGCGGCGATTTCACGCCGTATTGGGAGGACGGTGCCGGTTCTTCTGCCAAGGAGACCGCCATGGCGCGAAACGCCGCCGAGAGGCTGGTTCAGGCCGAGGCACTCTACGCGATGCTCAACCCGGCCGGCTACGACGACAAAGCGTTCTATGCCGCATGGCGTAACGTAATCCTCTACAACGAACACACCTGGGGCGCCCATTGCAGTATCAGCCAGCCGGACGCTCCGTTCACGCTGAGCCAGTGGAAGATCAAGCAGGCGTTTGCGGTGGATGCCGCGTCGCAGGCGGAAGATCTGACCGCCGCTGCGATGAAAGGCCATAGAAGTACGTCAAAGAAGGCCACGGCCGTGGATGTTTTCAACACGACATCTTGGCCGCGAACAGATCTGGTTACGCTGCCCACAAGAGACTTTGGCAGCGGCGACCGGGTTCACGATGCCGCCCGTCGCGTGGTCCTCTCTCAGGAAGATCACCACGGTGACCTGCAGTTCGTCGCCCGGGACGTGCCGCCGTTGGGAGTGAAACGTTTCTACATCGACAAAGGCCCAACGACGGCCAGAGCCTCCGCCATCGTCCTTATCGAGAAGGGCCAGCCGGCGGCGGAGGTCCCCGCCATCGTCTATGGCAACGTGCTGACCAACGGCAGCATTCGTGTAGAAGTGGACGAGCGGACCGGCTCTATCGCCAGCCTGAAGGTCCCCGGCGTGCCGGTCGATCTGGTCGACCGTGCCGCGGGCATGGGGTTGAACGACTACCGCTACGTGGCCGGACGCGATCCGAGAGACGCAGAATCGGCCGACTCGATGTCGATCGTCTGTTACCAATGTGGGCCGTTGGTCGCCACGCTGGGGGTGTTGTCCGAATCGCCGGGCTGCGAAAGCCTGTTGCGGGTGTTGCAGGTGGTCGACGGGATCGACCGGATGGACGTTCGCGACGTATTGCACAAGAAGGCTGTGTTGGCGAAGGAATCGGTGCATCTTGGTTTCGCGATGAACGTACCCAACGGCACGATGCGGATAGACGTGCCTTGGGCGTTGGTGCGGCCCGAGACGGACCAGTTGCCCGGATCGTGTAAGAACTACTTCACGGTCGGCCGTTGGGTCGATGTCTCGAACGATGACTACGGTGTCACTTGGGCGACGCTCGACGCCCCGCTGGTCGAAGTCGGCGGCATTACGGTCGACGTGCCCAATCCGCTCGGCGCCGAAGGCTGGATCAAACATCTAGAGCCCTCGACGACGTTCTACTCCTACGTGATGAATAACTACTGGGAGACCAACTACAAGGCGTCGCAGGAGGGTAGCGTGGTGTTTCGTTACTCGATTCGGCCGCACGGCAAGTTCGATGCGGCCGCGGCGAAGCGGTTCGGCATCGAGCGGAGCCAGCCGTTGATCGTGGTGCCGGTCGACAAGGAGACGCCGTTGCGAGAATCGTTGCTGCGGGTCGATCCGGTCGACGTGATCGTCAGTTCGATCAAACCGAGCCGCGACGGTAAGGCCCTGATCGTTCGGCTATTCAATGCGGGTGATCGCGCGGCTAAGGCAACGCTTGCATGGGGCAAGCCGGCACCGGCGCGCGTGTCGTTGAGCAGTCCGTTTGAGGAGAACGGTGAGGAGTTGCAGGGCCCGGTCGAACTGCCGGCTTGCGGTATCGTGACGTTGCGGGCGGATAGGTAGGGTGCGTACACGCACCTGGACCGGGTGTTATGGTGCGTTTCGCGAACATTTGCCGGTTGTTGTGGTGCGTTTCACGCACCCTACAAATCTACTGGCGTTGTCAATCGGCAACGCGGTCGACGCCTCTCCCCTCTTCCGTGGCATGTCCGGCGCGCGTTGTTGCAAGAGCCGTTTGACTACCACCCGATCGTGACACAGACTTACGATAGGAGGATTCTCTCATCTATCTCCTCCTTTCCTCATCAGGACCGATTTCACCACGATTAAGCACCGTGCGCCAAGGGGCATCTGGCTGGGGCAGGGAATGCTTGAAGCCGGGGCCGCTCGGCCACCGAGACTACGGTCAATAACATGCGATTCCCAAGCCCGCGTACTGGTAGAACGGCCACCCGCCGCCGCGGGTCTCCCGGCCGAAAAAGACACAAGCTGCGGCGATCATCCAGGCATCTTCGCTTGGAATCGTTGGAGGCGCGGCTGTTTCTCAGCGCCGAGGGCGTCCTGTCGCCGATCTCGCCGGGTTGGTTCGCCGATTTCAGCGACGCGGCGGCGCCACGCCACGTCAATCCCGCCGGATTGACGCTCGACGAGCTCAGCGACTCGTCCGACAAGGCAGGCGTGGTCGACGCAGATGGTCTTGATGCCTTCGACTGGATCGTTCAATTCGACACGGCCTCGCTTGCGGGGATCTCTTCCGCCGATCAAACGGCCGATCTGCTTGACAGTGCCGCCGGCAGCGAGGGACGCTGGGCTGCGGGCAACGTGCAGTTCGATGTATTACGCGGATTGGGATTGGCCGGGCAGGTCGTCGTTCGCAGTTCGGGTGCGTCGACCGGCGCCGTCGCCGATTGGCTCGCAGCCAACGTCCACGTCGCCAGCTACGAACTGGACGTTACACGGCAATTGCAAGTCGTGCCCGACGACACGTACGCTTGGGCGCTTTGGGGCATGGACAACACGGGTCAGACCGGCGGCACGGCCGACGCCGACATCGACGCGGCCGAAGCCTGGGAAATCTCTACCGGCAGCAGCAGCATTGTGGTGGGTGTGATCGACTCGGGCGTCGACTACAACCACCCGGATCTGGCCGCCAACATTTGGACGAACCCCGGCGAAATCGCCGGAAACAGCATCGACGACGACGGCAACGGGTTCATCGACGACGTCCACGGATACGATTTTCACAACAACGACGCCGACCCGATGGACGACAATAGCCACGGCACCCATTGCGCCGGGACCATCGCCGGCGTCGGCAACAACGGCACCGGCGTCGTCGGCGTCAACTGGTCCTCGTCGATCATGGCGTTGAAGTTCCTCTCCGCCGAAGGAAGCGGCTACACGTCCAACGCGGTCCGGGCGGTTAATTACGCCACGATGATGCGGACCACCTACGACGTGAACGTGCGGGTAACGAGCAACAGTTGGGGAGGCGGTGGATACAGTTCCGCCATGAATAGTGCGATCGCAGCCAGCGGCAACGCCGGAATCCTGTTCGCCGCGGCGGCCGGGAACGACGCCACCAATAACGACGTCAGTCCGCACTACCCGTCCAACTACGCCCAGCCCAGCGTCCTTTCGGTGGCGGCCACCGACAGTAACGACGCGATGGCATGGTTCAGCAACTACGGCCCCAACACGGTCCATCTGGGGGCGCCCGGGCAGTCGATCTACAGCACGGTTCCCGGCGGCGGCTATTCCTCCAAGTCCGGCACCAGTATGGCGACGCCGCACGTCGCCGGTGTTGCTGCGCTGGCGTGGTCGGTTGCGCCCGACGCTACCGTGGCCGAGATCCGCGACGCCATCCTGCAAGGCACCGATCCGCTGGCCGCGCTGGCAGGGAAGACCACCAGCGGCGGGCGGCTCAACGCGCTCGGTACATTGCAGTTGCTCAACCCGAGCAACCCGCTGGCCCCGCAGATCGCCTCGCTGACAGTTTCTCCGAACCCGATCTACGCCGGAACCTCGGTTGCGTTGACCGCGGCCGGCGTCTCGGATCCCGACGGGACGATCACCGGCGTCACCTTCTACAGCGACACCAACTACGACGGACAGTGGGACGCCGGCGACGCGGTGGTCGACACCGACGCGACGATCGTCGATTCGCAGGCGAGCATCACGCTCGATACGAGTTCCAGGGCGCCCGGTGGGTATCGGTTCTTCGCCCGCGCCGTCGACGATCAATCGAACTGGAGTATCGCGAGGGCCACGATCCTGATGGTGAACGCGCCGGACGACCACGGCAACGACGCCGGGAGCGCAACGGCCATCGCCGCCGGAGCAACGCTCGGCGGGACGATCGATCCTGCAAGCGACGCGGACTGGTTCGCCCTGAGCGTGACCGCCGGCACCGCGTATCGCTTCGCCACCGAGTTGCTTACGCTGGGCGATACGGAGTTGACGCTGTACGACCAGGACGGCGTCACCGAGCTCGACTGGGACGACGACGGCGGCCCGGGTTATGCTTCGCAATTGGATTTTGTCGCGCCGGCCACCGGAACCTACTACGTCGCAGTGACGTCCTTTGCCGGCATGGGAACCGGGACGTATCGCCTGGCTTGTTCCGTGCTGCCGGACGATCATGGTAGCATCGCGGCCTCTGCCTCGCCGATCTCGGTGCGCGAGTCGGCCGCCGGCTCGATCGAGTTTTACAACGACGTCGATTACTTCACTTTTCAGGCCCCCGTCAGCAGGCAATACGTCGCCTCGACCTCGCTTTCCACGTTGGAAGACTCCGTGCTGTACGTCTACGATCAGGACGGCACCACGCTGCTCGATGAGGACGACGACGGCGGCGTGGGCTACGCGTCGCAGGCGACATGGACCGGCGTCGCGGGCCGCACTTACTACGTGGCCGTGGAAGGCTATTCCAGCTACGACGTGGGTAGCTACACGGTCTACGTCGACGTCCCCGACGTTGCCCCGATACTCACGGCGGTCGGCAACCGGACCATGTCGCACAACCTGGACACGATGAACGTCACGCTGGGAGCAACCGACGCCGACGGCGATACCCTGACCTACACGGCCGAGGCGGTGACGACCGACCCGCTGGCCCAGTTGGCGTACGCCCTCGACCAGCAATTGGGGCTCCGCTATCCGGGTGGCGACTACTACACGAACGCCCGGGGCGCCGGCGAGAAGTACATGCTGGG
>JABMRB010000349.1 GCA_013202865.1 Candidatus Nealsoniibacteriota bacterium
ATCACGCCCGACACGCGACCGCACTACCAGATGAGCCGGTCGCACCACGATTCGTTCCGCGATCCGTATCCGATCTCGCGCGATCATTTCCTCGTGACCCACAATCCCGACAATCAGCACAGTTGGGGGCTGTACGTCATCGACCGGTACGGCAACCGGGAGTTGCTGTACGTGGATCCCGAGATCAGCAGCAAGCATCCGAGACCGCTGCGTGCGAGGCCGCGCCCGCCCGTGCTGCCGAGTGAACTCGATGCGGAACTCGCGAAACAGGGGATGGGCCAGTTCACCGTGCAGAACGTCTACACGGGTCTGGGCTCGACAGTCGCTCGCGGCCGGGCGAAGTACCTGCGTGTTGCCGCGGAGATTCCCTCGCCCTTGGAGGCTTTTTCCGACGGTCAGTACCGCGCGAGTCACCCGCCGTTTACCGACTTCTACGCCACGCCCGTCCATCTTGTGCATGGTCCAACGCCGAGTTTTGAAACACGGACGCCGAACGCGCCGCTGGCTCCGCTGCGAACCGGCTACAACTGGCCGAACCAGGTCTCGGAGATAGGGCCGGGGCTGTACCGCGTCCGGGAAGCCGGCGGCTGGCCCAGCTACGTGGCCAAGGCGTCGCTCGGTACGGTTCCGATTGCCGAGGACGGGTCGGCGAACTTCCTGGCCCCGGCCGGGAAGGTGCTCTACTTCCAGTTGCTCGATGCCGAGTACAACGAGTTGCAGCGGATGCGGAGCGTGATTCAATTGCAGCCTGGCGAGCGGCGCGGTTGCGTCGGCTGCCACGAGAATCGGCATTCGTCACCGTCGCCCCAGGCCGGCTTGGCCTTGCTCCAGCCGCCGCAGCACCTGGAGCCCCCGCCGTGGGGCACCGAAGCGTTCGATTACCAGCGGGTGGTGCAGCCGGTGCTGAACGCCCACTGCGTGCGCTGCCACGACGGCCGCGAACCGGGACGGTCCGACCTGCGCGCAGCGCTCGATGCGGCCCGCGTGCCCGTCTCGTACCGCACGCTGATCGAGGGTGGGTGGGTCCACTATTTCGACTTCACGTACGGGATGCGGCATTTCAAAGCCGAGCCGCTCTCGTTCGGGACTCTGCGGAGCCGCCTCTGGGAGGTGCTGGCCGACAAGCAGCACGAAGAGGTTTCGCTCGACGAGGCCGGGATGCGGGCGATCAAGGCCTGGATCGACCTGAACTGCCCGTTGTGGCCCGACTACATCTTCCGCACCAACCGTCCCGGCCCTGAGCCGGAAGGGCTAACCGCAGGGCAGTAAACCGCCGTACCCACGTCGAAACGAATCGTCCGAGACAAGCCATGCCGCTGGTACATCCCGTTGCCATGCTTCAAGCCGCCCGAGAGGGCCGATACTGCGTCGGAGCGTTCAACGTCGTCGACTATCTCACCATCGAAGCCGTGGTGGAAGCCGCTGAGGCCCAGCGGGCACCGGTCATCCTCCAGACCTCGTCCGGCACGGTGAAGCGGTTCGGCGTGCCGATCCTGGTGCAAATGGCCGAGATGGCTGCCGGCGCGAGTCCGGTCCCCGTCGCTCTGCACTTGGATCACGGCACCGACCGGGAGGTGATTCGGCAGGCGATTCACGAGGGCTACAACTCGGTGATGATCGACGCCTCGGCGCATCCACTTCAGGAGAACATTGCCCGAACCAGAGACGTCGTCGAAGAATCGCACTCCCACGGCGTGGCGGTCGAGGGCGAAATCGGTGTGGTGGCTGGCACGGAAGACGATATTGTCGTCCAGCAGGACGATGCCATTTATACCACCCCGGAGGAAGCCCTACAGTTCCGAGAAAGCACCGGCATCGATTTCCTCGCGGCCGCCATCGGCACGGCACACGGGTTCTACAAGGTCCAACCGCGGCTCGACATCGACTGCCTGAGGAAGCTGGCCGAAACGGCAGGATGTCCGATGGTGGTCCACGGCGGTACGGGACTACCCTCCGACGTGGTCACAAAACTCGTGGCAGCAGGAGGAGCCAAGTTCAACGTCTCCACGCAAATCAAGCAGACTTACATCGACGGGCTCTACGAGTACGTCGATTCGCATCGAACCGAGTATCACCCGCTGAAGCTGTTGAACCATGCCCGCAAGGAGCTGGTCGAGATGATCGGCCAGTACATGACGCTCTTGGGCAGTGCAGGCAAGGCGTGAGACAAGGAACCGGGGATTACAGCCCATGACGGAAGACTCCAGCGGTCGTTATCCGTGCGATATGCACTGCCACACGCTTCGTTCGGACGGCAACGACACGCCGCAGGAACTGATCGCCGCCGCCGCCAAACTTGGAATGCATGCCGTGGCCATTACCGACCACGACATCGATCCGCCGCGGGCCCTGACGCTGACCGACGGCCGGCAGATCGACTCGGTGGACTACGCCGCCCGGCGCGGCGTGAGGTTGATCCTCGGGTACGAATTCTCCTGCGACGCGCAGGTCGACGACGTTCATATCTGTGGCTACGGCCTCGACTGGGAGCATCCCGGCCTGATGGCGGAAGTTGAGGCGGCCAAGCGGAGTAAGTCTCGGGCCTATGAAGAGCTGTGCCGGCGGCTTACCGAGACGGGAATGCCACTGGACTGGCACGCCGATATCCTGCACCACGTCGACGCCGCGGGAAGTCCGGCGGTTCGTAAGCCGGAGGAAGTGCAGCGCAAGCACATCTTCGAGGCCTTGGCGGTCCGCGGCTATGCGCCGGGTTGGAGCGAGGCCAAGATCATGGTCCGCGATGACTCGAAACTGAACGTGCGCCGCCGCAAGATCGAACCGGCGGCCGCGGTCGACCTGATCCATCGGTGCGGCGGGGTCGCGATCCTGGCCCATCCGTACCTGATCGACGAGGTGATCGAATCGGCCGGCCAGCCGACCCGTTCGCGCCGGCAGTACATCGCGGCGCTTATCGACGCCGGGCTCGACGGGATCGAGGCCAGCTACAGCTACGACAAGACGACCTACAAGGGCTCGCTGACTCCCGAGCAGATCGAAGCTGAAGTACGGGAAACCTACACGAATCGGGTCCGCTTCATCAGCGGCGGCTCCGATTACCACGCCGACCATAAGAAGGGCAGCAAGAAGGTTCGCCGCTTGGGGGAACGCGGGCTGACCATCGACGAGTTCGAGGACATTTTCGGCAATTGAAACGTTGAGTCGGAGTCGCGGCGGGCTCGCATATCCACAAGGAGCTTACCAATGCTGGACATGAAACGATTAGACCGGAAGACACTCGCCAAGGCACTCGACTTCTCAATTCTGCCGAAGCACTCTCAGGAGGCGGAGATCCGAGAAGGCTGTGCCGTGACCCGACAGTACGGGTTCGCGGCGTTTTATACCAGCAGCGCCTATTGGACTCCCATCGTCAAGGAGGAGTTGGCCGGCATGGATGACGTCGAGATCGGAACCGGCATTGCCTTCCCCTTCGGCTGCGCCCCGGCCACGGTCAAGGCGTTCGAGGTCGAAGACGCCGTGCAACGCGGCTGCACCGCCGTCGATATGGTGATGAACATCGGCGCTCTGAAAGACCGCAATTATCAGGCGGTACGAGAAGAGCTGCGAATGTTTGTCGACGCTGCCGGCACGGCCGTCACCAGGTGTATCTTGGAGGTCTGTTTTCTAGCCGACGAAGAGATCGCCGCCGGCTGCGACCTTGTGGCGGAAGCACGCGTCCAATACGCCAAGACCTCGTCGGGCCAATTCGAGGGGCCCAGCATGCGGCAATTCCTGCTGATGCGTGAAACGCTCCGGGACTCCGGGGTGAAGCTGAAGGTTGCCGGCGTGAAGTTTCCCCGCCCACAGAACGCCTTCGCCTTTCTGCACGCAGGAGCAGACCGCCTCGGCACCCGGGCGGCGCCCGAAATCGTCGACGCACTCGACATGATGCGGCAGATTCACTTCGCATAAAGCCGCGACCGCCGGTCGCGCCTCAATCGTCCGTTGAGGGTTGCACGACTCCACCAAGACACCCGAGCGTTCACCATGCCCCAGTATCTCGCAGGCGTCGACGTGGGCACCACCGGGGCACGATGCGTGCTCTTCGATACACAGGGCCGGTTCATTGCCGGGGAGTATCGCGAGTATGGGGCCGACTACCCCAAGCCGGGATGGGTCGAGCAGGACGCATGCGCACTGATCGATCAGGCCATGGAGGCCTGCCGCATTGCCGTGGGACGCTCGGGGATCAAGCCGACGGAGATTGCTTCGATCGGCTTTTCGGCCCAGCGGAGCGTGACCTGTCCCGTGACCGCCGACGGAACTCCGGTCCGTCCGATGATCTCCTGGCAGGACGCCCGCACGGGGGCCGAGGTGGACGACATGCGGCAGTTGATCGAAGAGGCCGAGTATTATCGGCTCAGCGGCGTCCCTATGGGAACCACCTGGGTCATCACCAAGCTGTTGTGGATGCGGAAGCACGAGCCGGAGGCCTTCGAGAGGACGCAGAAGTTCGTGCAGAACCAGGACCTCGTGCTGCGAGCCTTCGGGGCAGAAGGCTTTCACACGGACACGTGTTGCATGGCCTTCTACGGCACCTGGGACGTCGAGCAGGTCGACTGGAATCGGACGCTCATGGATCGTCTGGGGGTATCGCCCGAGATGTTCGGCACGGCCACGCCTCCGGGTACCCAAGTGGGGACCGTACCAGCCGCGGTGGCCGAGAAGACTAGATTCGCCGTCGGCACGCCGATCTGCGTTGGTGCCGGCGACCAGAATTGTGGTGTTGTCGGCATGGGGGCTATCCGGCCCGGCATGGCGACGGTCACGCTGGGCACCTGCGGCATGGCGATCCTCGGCGTCGACCGACCGATCTCCGGTTTTGGCGGGATGATGATCACCAACCACGCCGTGCGAGGCATGTGGGAAGTGGAGGGACTCTCCAATGCGGCCGCCGGCTGCTTTCGTTGGTTCCGCGACGTCGTGGGCACCGCGGAGATTGAACGGGCGGCCCGCGACGGAGGCGACGCCTTTGAGATTCTCAATGAGTTGGCAGCCACAGCCGAACCGGGCAGCAAAGGCCTCTTGTATCTGCCCTATCTGGCCACCGCCGCAACGCCGCGATGGAACTGCAACGCCCGGGCCGCCTTCGTAGGACTTTCTCTGGCCCACGGCCGGGCCGAGTTGACCCGGGCGGTCATGGAAGGCGTCGTGTTGGAAATTCGCGACATCATCGAGGGCTGGCTTCGTGCTGACATGGAGGTCAAGACGCTACGCATCGGTGGCGGAGCCACCCGAAGCCGCCTCTGGAACCAGATCCAAGCCGACGTCTATGGCCGACCGGTTCAGACGCTAAGCGCGGACGAGTCGACCGGTTTGGGTGCGGCACTATTGGGCGGCGTCGGGGCCGGAGTGTTCGCCTCGATTCAAGAAGGGGTAGACGCCATGGTCCGCGTCGCTACCGAAATCGCCCCCGATCCTCGGCGACACCAACGCTACGAAGAGATGTACCGTGCCTACGTCCAAGCCTATGAGGGCCTCACCGCAAGCGGTACGTTTGAGACTCTGGCACGAATCCAAACCGGTTCTTAATGCTGCAGCGCAGGTCAAGGACTGCCGTCAATTCACTCAACTTCCGCTGCCAGGTCTTAGGGAAGCGGTTTCGACTCGCTTGCATTTTCGGGTTCACCACGCTAGACTTCAGCGATATGCCGTTCGGGTCGATTGCTCAGTGTGAACTGCCGTTTGAACGGCTACTCCGAGAGAATGGAAGGATCGCACGATGAATAGAATGAGGCACACAGTGCTTAGCATGGCCGGCATCGTGGCACCGGTGTTGTTTGCCGTGCTGGCTTCTGCCGATTTCACCAATCTTCCCGACCGCATCGAGCCCATTAAGATCGGTTCGAGACTGGAATTATTCGTCGACCACCACTTGATTGACCAACTCAAGGGCGATGCAGAGCTGAAACTGCACAGGCCGGTACCCCGGGACGTTGTCCTGGTAACCGGTGAGCCGTGGGAGGGCAACACGTGTGCGTACTACACGATCTTCCAGGACGGCGACGTCTACCGCATGTACTACCGCGGCTCGCATTACGATGAAAAGACACACAAGTCGGCGCATCGCGAAGTTACCTGCTACGCCGAAAGCAAAGACGGCGTCCACTGGACCAAGCCGAAACTGAACTTGTTCGAATTCAACGGATCGAAGCAGAACAACATTGTTTGGGATGGCATCGGCACGCATTGCTTTACGCCATTTCGGGACGACAATCCCAATTGCGGCCCGCAGACGCGATACAAGGCCATTGCGCGAGGACAACCACGAGGTAAGCGGGGACTCTACACGTTTGGGTCACCTGACGGCATCCACTGGGCACCGATCAACGATGAACCGGTCATCACAGAAGGGGCCTTCGACTCGCAGAACCTGGCGTTCTGGGATCCACACGTGAAGCTGTACCGGGAATATCACCGCACCTTCCACGAGGGTGTCCGTGCCATCATGACAAGCACGTCCGACGACTATCAGCATTGGACGAAGCCGGTGCTGTTGGAGCATCCCGGTGCGCCACGGGAGCACCTCTACACCAACGCGATTCGCCCCTACGAGCGTGCTCCCCACGTCCTCATTGGATTTCCCACTCGCTATCTGCCCAACGAAGAGAGCCGCGTGGAGCCGACGTTCATGACCAGCCGCGACGGCCGGACGTTTCATCGCTGGCCTGAGGCGCTGATCCCGGAAGACGCACCTAAAGACCGTAGCGGCAACCGCAGTAACTATATGACCTGGGGACTGGTCAAGTTGCCCGGCGACGAAGACCAGTACTCCGTGTACGCGACGGAGGCATACTACACGGGCTCGGACAGCCGAGTGCGACGGTTCACGTTTCGCATCGACGGTTTCGTGTCGGTGCGAGCGTCGAAAGACGGTGGCGAGTTGCTGACGAAACCCGTTGAATTCGACGGGAAGGAACTAAAGATCAACTTCGCGACGGCAAGAGCCGGCATGCTGCGGATTGAACTTCAAGATGCCAACGGCGATCCGATCGAGGGTTTCAACTTCAACGACTGCCCGCCCATTCGGGGCGACGCCGTCGAGCACACCGTTGCCTGGAAGCGGGGCACAGATCTGAGCCGACTTGCAGGCACTCCCATCCGGCTCCGCGTCCGGATCGAGTCGGGCGATCTGTACTCGTTTTCGTTTCGCCCGTAGGCCGACGTTGGTTCGGCAACGGCTGCCGAGGGGCTGGGAGTACGACTTCTACCCGGACACCCTGGACAGGACTTACGTGCTGGATAAGGGATTGCGGCGTTTGCGTCGGGAAAGGAACGATTTGCAGGACGGTGTGTGGCCTGCTCAAGTGCCCGCCCGTTGCGTCATTAGGAGGGTTTCGTGGCCATACCACAGAACCCAGCCGACAGAGGCCGAACTCGGGGGATCGCGCGGCTGGCAGGCAAGTGTCTGGCCACCCCCACGATCTTACTGTAAAGTGGGTTCCGTAGCTTGGAGCCTATTCTCATAGTCTGCAGAAGTACGATTTTGAAGGATGCAGTATCGAGGATGCAGTATCGAGAGGGAACGCCGATCAGGAAGCTCTCTCTGGCTCAACACAAATGGACGACGCCAGGTTCAATCGAGGTTTCCGCTGATGGCATGTAAGAATACCCTGCTGCGCTTCCTGATGATTCCGATCGGCTTGACGTTCCTGCTGGGCGATTCCCCGTCGTTCGGGCAGGGCCGGGAGGAAACGGCAACAGACGCCGCGCAGCGCTGGCCCGAGTTTGCCCATAAGCATTTCCAGTTTCAACCGGCCAGAGGGATTGGGCGAGAAAGGGACGTCACACGACGCGACGTTAGCGACGTGATCCAGGTTGGCGATGTCTACTACATCTGGTACTCGAAGGTCGATCACGGAAAGCTCGGGCCAGAGCTTCGCCGGCTTAAACACACGGGCTACGTGGCCACAATCTGGTACGCCGTCTCAAACGACGAGGGACACAGTTGGGAGGAGAAGGGCCAAGGCATCCGCTGGGGCATCTGCATGAAAGACCCCGGAGGACCGTGGCCCTACTTGATTCGATATGAAGTCGATCTGAAGATTCCTACCGAGCCGGTTGACCGCTGAACACGATCCGCTGGCCCGGGGTTGTCGGGATTTCGACCACGCCCCGGGTGTCGGACCTCAGTTGGCGAGATGTGCCGTCATCATCATGTGCGACAATTGTCGGCCACTGACTCAACAGGCGGAGCGCGCCGCCGACGGTCGACGTGATTTCCAGATTGGTGACCTTTCCGTCGGCTTGCTTGGCCGACACGATGAAGCCGCCCTGTGCGCGAAGTCGACAAAACGCCGCATCGCGGTCTTTCGGCCAGACGGGAAAGACGCGAATAATGTCGCCGACACTTTGCAGAAGTAGCTCGCTGATCACCATCGCGACTTGCGCCATTTCGACCGCGTAGCCCATATCGTTGAACGGATGTTCTTTCGGTGTGCAAAGGAAGGTGCCGTTTGGGCGATATCGCGGGTCAATCACCTGGTGAAGCCACTCGAACGCGCCAGGCATATTCAATCGTACTCGGTACTGGCAGTACCAACCCCAAGCGACAATCTTCGACCATTCCATGCTTTCGAGGGTCCGGGTGAAGATCTGCACCTCCTCGGGCGAGGTCCACGTCACCAAGTTCGCGGGAAAGACGGGCGTCATCTGAGGAGCCAGATTGAACGGAACCGGACGGGCGTCCTTCATGTCGAGAACCACCGGCTCGTCGCCGCCACTGGTCGGATATGGCGGCAAACGCCGCATCGAGCGATTCCACTGCTGGACCAGTTCGGGGTCGCGCCCGAGCGTTGTCGCGCTTTCGATGGCCGCCTGGAAGGCGAGGCGAGGTGGGCATCAAGCCGGGCGTCCCAGACGTCGTTCTTCGACACCTTCAAGGCGATGCCTCCGTCCTTCTCGTAGATCAACCCGGCAAGATCGCCGTTGCCGACAATCAGCGCATCGTGCTCGATCCGCTGGAGTCCTTCGTAAGAGATAGACGCCCCATCCAACGCCGCCGGGAAAGGGATCTCCGCCCCGTACCCACAGGTCGCCGCCACGAGGGAAACCATGACACACATCGGATTGTGTGGAAAGCCGTGTTGAAACATAGCGATTCCCATTATACCAGTTCTCGATTGCGCCTGTGCCGGGCCGCACGATTGCCTGACCGACATCCGCGGATGATACCAGCGTCCATGTTAGAACTCCGAGGGAGTCAGCGACTGCCGGAATCTCCGGGTGAGTTCGGTCGGCATTGTGCTCCGCGCCAGAGCTCACTTCAACTGCAGTGTGTACTTGTAAGCATTCGCGCCCCAGAAATCACTCGGATCCTCGCCCAACCGCGTCAGATAGATCTCCAGGCTGTGGTCTTCGCGGTTCTCCAGAAGGGAGAAATTCGATAACTGGAGGCGAGCGTCATCCCCCCTGCGTCTATCGTCGATTACCGTGACCGTGTCGCGTCGGATTGCCGGGATTTTCTCGTCCACCTCGGCGATGACCAGTGGATAGCGAGGGGAGTTCCCGCGAGTCGGGCCGGGACTGATGTTGCCGATCCAGTAGAGCCTGCCGGTCACGCCGTGCCGGATCATACGGTGAAAACTCGAAGGTGAGAAGAAGGCCGTGCCGTCGTCGTACGTCCAGGGCTTGGGCAGGTCAAGAGTCCGTCCGCCGTCCGTCGATACGCTGAAGAACTTGTGGCCTGGAACCTCCTTTGGGTCGAGACCGACGTTCGACGTCCGCCAGACAACCAGGACGCGACCGTCCTCGAGCTCCGCGGCCTCGGCTTCGGCCAGTCCTCGCGACGAAATGCTCCGCGATACCCAGACCGGCTTGCCGGCGGTCCAACGGAAGTCGTTGAACTGGTCGTCCCATTGCCCTATGAAACACATCGATCCGATGCACCGCGCATCGGCCGGCGCGCTCCATACGGAGATCCCCTTCGGATTCGGATCCGGGGCATCGCTGGGAATGTTGACCGACGTCGCAACGTGGATCAACGTCCCGTTGCTGTGGCGGATGATGTTGTTGCCGAAGTAGCCAGGATTGTTCTTCAGGTATTCAGGCTCAAACGGCTTCTCGGGATCAAAGGAGGCCCCCGGTTCATACATCATCTGCCGCGGCTCGGACCAGGTCCGGGCCAGGTCGGTCGAGAAACGCGAGAATATCTGATTGTGGTAGACACCCCGCAGCTTAGTCTGTCGAAGCCAGATCGAGGCGATCGCTTCCCGCTTGGCGTCATAGAACTGCGGCAACGGCCCCCAAAAAACACGGACGCCTTCCGGATGCGGTAGCGGTCTTCCGTCGGGCCGGCAATAGGAATGCTCGGGAGCAGGCACAACGGGCGGGCGATTCGTTTGGGGGCAAGCTGGCCGCTCAATGTTGACCGACCGGAATGGGCTCAGTATGATCGGATCAATGGCGACGGGAGACAGAAGCCGTATGTCGCTCAGCCGACGACCTACAACTTCCGTACGTACTTCTGAGTAAAGTAAAAGGGAAGACAAGAGTGAATCACCAGATCCTGACGAAGTTTCGTCGACAACTCGCGGCCGCGCTGCTCTGTGCCTGGATGGCCCTGACTGGCGGTATGGTACAAGCCGAAACCGAGAAGACGCAGCTCGACTATGCAAGGTCCCGGCTTGACGCAGCAGAGAAAGTGGCCGAGTTCCGCCTGGTGAAAGAACTCGGCCATCCGGAAGCGTTCCGCTTCAAGGTCGAGAACGGACGCACGGTCATCGAGGCGGATTCGTCGGCGGGCCTGATCTACGGCGCCCAAGCGGTGGTTTGCGACGAAGCGCAGATCGGGCACGTACAAAGACCCGATTTCAACATTCGCGGCACGACGTTGTGGTTGGGTGGCGCAGTGCAGGGCCATCGCATTGCCCCTTACCACTCTGGATTCAATTCCGACACCCTGCCGTGGTTTTTCGACCGGCCGTTCATGACCCGGTATCTGGATAAGCTGGCTTCCGCACGCTTCAACACCCTGTTCCTGTGGGCTAGCCACCCGTTTCCCTATCTGTTGGATCTTCCCGAATATCCCGGGGCAACAAAGCTGCAGCCCGAGCAGTTAAGGCAAAATCAGGGACAATTCCGATGGCTCGTATCGGAGTGCGGGCGACGAAACATCAGCGTACTGCTTCACTTCTACAATATCCATCTTCCCGACGGGTTGCGCGAGCAGTTCGGCGGCCATGCCAGTTGGGGCGCTTCGGCGGTAAAGAATCCAAGCCCCGAGATTGCCAAGTATTACCGGTACGCACTCGGACGGTACTTCGAAGAATTCGACAACGTCGGACTCTATATCTGTCCTGGTGAAACCCTGGCTACCTCGCGTCAACTGGAATGGTTTCGCGACGTCATCTTCAAGGCGGCCAAAGAAAGCGGGAAGAAACCCTTGCTAATCATTCGCGACTGGACGTTGAACATGAACTTCCGGGAGCAAATTCCCACCCTGTACGAGAACTGCTATTCGGAACTGAAGCACAACGATGAGACCTTCACCAGTCCCGTGCCCGACCGCCGTCACAAGCAGTGGCGCGATCTGCTGAAAGGGCATGTGGTGAACCTGCACGGGCCGCCCATGGACCTTCAGCCGATGCGCTGGGCCAGTCCCGTCTTGATCCGCGAGACGGTCATAAACTGGCGCGACATGGGATACGTCAAGGGGGCGGAGATCTACGCGCTGAGCTGTTTCGACTGGCCTTATACCCAGGACAAACTGACCCCCGATCAGTTCGGTTATCGCGAGCAGGTGAAGGGCCCCAAACTCCTCTGGATCGACCGCAGCGGCATCTATCTCGACGTGTTTGGGCGCTACCTCTGGAAGACGGCCCGCGCGCAAGAGGACGAGCGAGACCACTGGCAGCGGTACCTGACCGATAAGTTCCATTCATCGGAAGTCGGACAGCACCTTTATCGGTGGTACGTCGTCACCGGTCCCATCAGCCCCGGTTTGCAGAACCTGACGGCCACCAAGTTCGGCAATTTTTGGGCGACGGTGATGCTTCAGAACCAGGGCGTCGACCGGATCCTCAACGCCCGTAAAAGAATCGACGACGTTCCAGTCACATTGGCACGCGAAGCCGGCCGC
>JABMRB010000045.1 GCA_013202865.1 Candidatus Nealsoniibacteriota bacterium
ACGACAAGGACGGCGACGACTCCGACTGGATCGAGATTCATAACCCGACCTTCGCCACGGTCAACCTCAACGGGTGGTCGCTTACCGACAACGCGACCGATCTGGCCAAGTGGCAGTTCCCGGCGGTTGGCTTGGGCGCGGGCGATTATCTGGTGGTGTTCGCCTCGGGCAAGAATCTCGCCGATCCGCAGGGTGAGTTGCACACGAATTTCAAGCTCAGCAGCGACGGCGAGTACCTCGCTCTGGTCGAACCGGGTGCCACGACCGCGGCGCACGAGTACGCGCCCGCCTATCCGCAGCAGTTCGCAGACGTGTCGTACGGTATGACGCAAGAACTGGATGGATTCTTGGTGCCAGACTCGGCCGCGATTACACATCTGGTGCCCACGGTTGCTCAGGCCAACGTCGGCACGGCATGGACCGAGCTTGGTTACGACGACTCGTCGTGGAATGCGTACGGCCGAATCTCGCGCGTACTGGTCACCGAAGCCCGGCCTGACAGTCCCGATTACGTGGAAATCCAAAACGTTTCCAACAGCACGGTCGACACGACCGGGTGGACGGTTGTGGCCAACGACACGTCGCACTTCGACATCAACGCCTGGCACACGACGCTCTGGCAGTTGCCCGGCTCAATCGCCGCGGGAGAAACGCTCTATCGCACGAGCGATTCGGAGGATGTTGCACACTACTGGGGCCCGGACACGTCAGGCAATGAGTTTGGCTGGTTCACCCAAGGCCCCGGCTGGGTGCTGATCCTCGACGGCGACGGCCGCGCCATCGATTTCGTCGTCTGGGGATACGACGATTCCACGCTGGCCAGTTTCGACGTCGACGTCGCCGGCCATCGGATCACCATCGCGGATGTTTGGACCGGCTCGGCCCCGCCGCCCCACGGGAGCCGCGACAATTCCCTGCAACGCGACGGCGGCTCGGATCACGATAACGCCACGGATTGGGCATTCCGGGCACCGCCGTCCATGAATGTCCCCAACACGGGGCTGCGGACTCCGTTCGTGACCGACATTGCCACGGGCATCGGTTTCGACGCGTCGGCAACGGGCGTGGGCGACCCGGACCTCGGCGACGCGGTGCAGGTCGACGTCCAAGCGGCCATGTACCAACAGAACGGATCATTGTGGGCCAGATTCCCGTTTACGGTTGACGACCCACTCACGCTGGACGCGATACAACTTCAGATGAAGTACAATGACGGATTTATTGCGTATCTGAACGGTCAGTTGGTGGCCCAGAGCAATGCGCCGCCGTCGCCCGACTGGAACGCGGTCGCCACCGCCGACCGCGAAGTGGCCGAGTCGCTCGAGTATGACCAGTTCGACCTGACGCAGTATCAGGAGTTATTGCAGCCGGGCGTCAACGTACTGGCGATCCACGGGTTGAACTTCGCCCCCGGCGATCCGGACTTCCTGATCCTGCCCGATCTGGTCCAGGCGGGCCGCCGCTACTTCGGTAACCCCACGCCGGACGCGATGAACTCGGCCGGTTTTCTCGACTACGTCAAAGACACGCAGTTCAGTGTCGACCGCGGGTTCTTCGACGCGCCGCAGGACGTAGCGATTACCAGCAACACACCCGGCGCGACGATCATATACACGCTCGACGGCAGCGAGCCGACAGCGTCCCCCGCTGCCGATGGCACTGCGACGCACGGCACCGAGTACACCGGGCCGATCCACGTGACGGCGACCACCATGCTACGGGCGATGGCGCTGAAGGAGAACATGAAGCCAAGCAACGTCGACACGCAAACGTACATCTTCCCCAGCGACGTGCTGACGCAGACGCGCCCGGCGGGTTACCCCACCGCTACGGAGAACCCCTCTTATCGCTTGGATTACGACGTCGATCCGCGAGTGGTCAACGACCCGCGCTACGCGGACGAGTTCCTCGACGACCTGGCGGCGATCCCTTCCGTATCGCTCGTGATGGACGTGGACGACCTGTTCGGCATCAGCCGCGGAATCTACGCCAACGCGATGAAGAGCGGTCTGGCATGGGAGCGCGCCACGTCGGTCGAGTACATCGACCCGGTTGCCGGCGAGCAGTTCCAAATCGACAGTGCCATCCGCATCCAGGGTGCCTACAGCCGGAATCCGGTGGAGTCGCCGAAACACGCCTTCCGGCTGATCTTCAAGGCGCCCTACGGTCCCACGGATCTCGAATACAAGATGTTCGACGACACGGCGGTCGACAAGTTCGAGCAGTTGATCCTTCGCATGTCGACCCATGACGCGTGGCACGTACACCAAGACGCGTGGCGGGCCGACGCCACGTATGCGGCCGACCAGTGGCATCGCGCCACCCAACTGGCCATGGGGCATCTCTCTGGCCACAGCAAGCACGTCCATCTCTACCTCAACGGGCTCTACTGGGGGCTCTACGAAATCGAGGAGCGCCCCAACGCCGCGTTCGCCGCGTCTCATCTCGGCGGAGAAAGGGACGAGTACGACGCGGTCAACAGCGGCCAGCTTCGCGACGGCACGCTCGATGCCTGGAACACGATGAACCGTATCGCCGCCGGGCAAGGACAGCACGGCAGTCTCGTCAATCATGCGGCCTACGAAGAACTCAAACAGTATCTCGACGTGGTCGCCTTTGCCGACTACTTGATCATGAACATCTACTCCGGCAACATGGACTGGCCGGGCAAGAACTACTACGCCGTGCGAAAACGCGAGCCGGAGGCCGGGTTCCAATTCGTTGCTTGGGACAGCGAGGCCTCGTTTTGGAAAACCTGGGGTGGCAGCCCGCCCGCGGCGAGCGCTGCCGTATGGAACGAGTTGGACTATCCGTACTTCAACACCACCTCGCACGGGGCCGGCTACCTCTACAACCGGCTGAAGAACAATGCCGAGTTCCGCATGCTGCTGGCCGACCGGCTGCACCGACACCTCGACAACGACGGCATCCTCACGCCGACGCGCGCGGCCGACATGTACCAGCAGCAGCTCGACAAGGTTTGGAAGGGCCTGGTTCCCGAGTCGGCCCGCTGGGGCGACGCTTGGCGCTCGAGCCAACCTTACACAAGGGACACGGAGTTGGCCGCCAACGTGGACTGGCTCTTTGATAACTTCTTCCCGGTTCGCTCCGACAACGTACTGGGGTACTTCCGCAGCGACGGGATGTATCCCAGCGTGACGGCGCCGATGTTCAATCAGCACGGCGGCTGGATGCCCGAAGGGTTCGAGCTTACGCTCAACGCGCCGGCCGGCACGATCTACTATTCGCTCGACGGCACCGATCCGCGGGCCGTCGGTGGGGCCGTGGCGCCGCGGGCACTGGTCTATTTGCCCGGTATGGAAATCACGCTGACCGAAGGGACCGTCGTCAAAGCACGGACGCGCAGCGGCGGAACGTGGTCGGCCTTGAACGAGGCCGCGTTCTCGATCGGACAACCGGCTACGGCCGAGAACCTCGTTGTCACCGAAATCAACTACAACCCGGTCCCGCCCACGACGGCAGAACTTGCGATCGACGACACCTGGACCAACACCGCCTTCGAGTTCATCGAACTGCAAAACGTCGGCCCCGATACGATCAGTCTGGCCGGCGCTCAGTTCACCGCCGGCATCCGCTACACGTTCGGCGATGTCGTCGAACTCGACCCGGGCCAACGCATCGTTGTGGCCGCCAACCCGCAAGCGTTCGCCACGCGATACGATACCACGAACGTCCTCGTCGCTGACGGCAACTACACGGGCGCGCTGGACAGCAACGGCGAACGCATCCGCCTTGGCGACGACCTGGGTGGCGAGATCTTCGACTTCAGCTACAACGACACAGGCTCATGGCCCGGCCGCGCCGACGGCAAGGGCGCGACGCTCGAACTGCTTGATCCGACGGCCGTGCCGCACAACGATCCCGCCCGCTCCGACTACCTCGGCAACGGCGAGAACTGGCACTCCAGCGTGCGCTACGGCGGCACGCCCGGGACCGACGGCGACGCGCCGGTAGGCATCGCCATCAACGAAGTGATCAGCCATACCGACCTGCCGTTGAGGGATGCGGTCGAACTGGTCAACACGTCGAGCGAGCCGATCGATCTGTTCGGCTGGTACCTCAGCGCCGACTGGGGCTGGGACGCAACGTTCGCCACGGGCAACAACAAGCGGTTCCGCATTCCGGAA
>JABMRB010000350.1 GCA_013202865.1 Candidatus Nealsoniibacteriota bacterium
AACGTATCTTGCCCGGGCTACCGCCGGCGAGATCCGGGCCGGGTTTGTCTCGGTGGGGATCAGCGACGTTTTGGAGATGTGGATGGGTAACAGCGAGCGGAACCTGCACTCGCTGTTCGAGCAGGCACGATACAACCGCCCCTGCGTCGTCTTCTTCGACGAGGTCGACGCGCTGGGGGGACGCCGGGCCGACATGACCAGCGGCGCCGGCCGCCAGGTGATCAACCAGTTCCTGGCCGAGCTGGACGGGGCCGAGCAATCGAACGAAGGCGTGCTCGTGCTGGCGGCGACCAACGCCCCATGGCACGTCGACGCGGCCTTCCGCCGCCCGGGCCGGTTCGACCGCGTTCTGTTCGTCCCCCCGCCCGACCGCAACGCCCGGGCCGAGATCCTCCGGCTCCATTGCCGGGGCAAGCCGCTGGAAAACATCGATTTCGACCATCTGGCCAAGAAGGCCGAGCATTTCTCCGGCGCCGACCTGAAGGCCGTGGTCGACGTGGCCGTGGAACAGAAGATCCGCGAGGCGATGAAGGCGGGTGTGCCCAAGCCGCTCGGCGGCAAGGACCTGCTCGCCGCGATCAAGCGGCTCAATCCAACCACCCGCGAATGGTTTGCCACCGCCCGAAACTATGCCCTGTATAGCAACCAGGGCGGTATGTACGACGACGTGTTGAAGTATCTGAAAATCTCATGAACGCACACCTGGAACGAGGACGGCTGCTGTACGGCCAGCGGCGATTCGAGCAAGCCGAGCAGGAGATCGGCTTGGGGCTGGCCGAGATGCCCAACGATCCGTTGGGCCATGCCCTGATGGCGCTCTGTCTGGTGCAACGGGAGCAGTACGACGAGGCGACCGAGCACGCCGAGCAGGGCGTCGGGCTCGCGCCGGATCTGTCCTTCATGCACTACACGCTGGCGCAGGTCTGGCTCGTGCGAAACCATCTCGACAAGGCTGCCGCGGCCGTGAATGAAGCGATCTCGCTCGATCCGCTTCAGGCCCACCTTCACGTTTTGCTGGGCAAGATCGAATTCATGCGCGACCGCTGGGAGCCAATGCTCCAATCGGCCGACGCGGCACTGGCGATCGATCCGGAGGACACCGACGCCCAGAATCTGCGGGCGCAGGCGCTGCGGAATCTCGGGCGGGGAGCGTCGGCCGCGGATCAGCTTCAGGCGGCGTTGCAGGCCGATCCGGACAACCCCTGGACCCACGCCAACCTGGGCTGGAACTACCTCGAGACGGGCCGCCGCGACAAGGCGATGGAGCACTTCCGCGAGGCACTGCGGCTCGACCCGGAGCTGGAATGGGCACGGCGTGGCGTCGTCGAAACGCTCAAGGCCCGCAGCCGAATCTATCGGATGCTGTTGAAGTTCTTCCTCTGGATGGAGAAGCGTTCGCAGGCGGGGCAGTGGAGCTTGATCCTCGGGCTTTGGATTGCCTTTATGGTCGCCCGGCAGGTGGTCAAGGCCGTACCGGCGTCGGGTGTGATTCTTTGGCCGTTGATGGGCGCCTACATCGTCTTCTGCCTGACCACCTGGCTAGCCGTGCCGCTGGCCAACCTGGCGTTACGCTTACACCCGTTCGGCCGGCTGGCACTTTCGCGCGACGAACGAAGGGCGTCGAATTGGATTGGCGGATTCTTGTTCGGCGGGCTGATTTCGGGCGTGGTCTACCTGCTCCATCCATCCTCACCCTCTCTTCGGCGAGACCAGCCTCTTCTTGCTGCTGATGGTGCTGCCACTGGCCGCCACCTTTCGGACCGTCTGGCCGTGGCCGCGCAAGGGGATGGTGGTCTACACGCTGGCGGTTGGCCTGTGCGGCGTGGCGACCGTCGGCGCAGCTTTCATGCACAATTACT
This sequence comes from Candidatus Nealsoniibacteriota bacterium, assembly GCA_013202865.1. GTDB lineage: Bacteria > Planctomycetota > Planctomycetia > Pirellulales > Thermoguttaceae > JABMRB01. Next base: position 1,860 of record JABMRB010000350.1, read on the forward strand.
TGTTGCCGTCGCGGGGCTTCGCAGCGTTGGCTTGGCTACGCTCGGTTCTGGACCTAAGTAACACCCTGTTCATCGTGGGCATCGTTCTGTCGCTCTGGATGGGCAATATCCTGGCGAGCGTTCGTGGGAAGAAATAGCGAGAGAAAGGCGTTAGATGAGCGCACGGCTGGAACGAGCAAGGCTGCTGTACGACCAGCGGCGTTACGAGCAGGCCGAGCAGGAAGTAGGGCTGGCACTGGCCGAGCTGCCCGACGATCCGCTGGCCCACGCGTTGATGGCGATGTGCCTGCTTGTGCGCGAGCAATACGCCGAGGCGACGCAACATGCCGAGGAGGCCGTAGGGCTGGCTCCCGACGAGGCGTTCATGCATTTCACGCTCGCGCAGGTTTGGCACGGGAGGAACTATCCGGAGAATGCCGAGGCATCCTTACGCGAGGCAATCTCGCTTGATCCTCTGCAGCCGGAGCAATACATGCTATTGGCGGTGATTGAGATGCGGCAGGATCGATGGGATCGGTCGTTGGAAGCGGCCGACGCGGCCCTGGCACTCGATCCGGAACACGTCCCCGCCCGAAATCTCCGGATGATGGTGTTGCGAGTCCTGGGGAGCGAGCAATCGTCCGGGGATGAACTTCGAGCGACATTGGCACTGGCCCCCGACGACGCCAACACGCACGCCAACCTGGCATGGTACTGCCTGGAGCACGGAGAACGCGACCAGGCCATGCACCATTTTCGCGACGCGTTGCGACTGGACCCGGAGTCGGAATGGGCGCGGCACGGCATGATCGAAACGCTCAAAGCCCGAAGCCTGCTCTATCGGCCGTGGTTGAACTGTTTCTTCTGGATAGCAAAGCGTGCGATGCGTGTGATGGGAGCGTGGTGGATGCCCCTTCTGGGCGCTTTCGGCTTCTTGGTGGCCTATCTTGCGATAGTCGAAGCGGTAGACGATCCGAGGAAGTTCACGATCCTCTGGCCACTGCTCGCCGTCTTGGTGGTTTTCGGCCTGGGCCCGCTGTTGGCCGTGCCGTTGTCCAACCTGGCGCTGCGACTCCACCCGTTCGGCCGATTGGTACTCTCGCGCGACGAACGTCTGGCGTCGAACTGGATCGCTGGATCCTTGCTCGCCGTCGTTGTAGCCGGAGTCGTCTGCTGGGTCTGGCCCAATGGTCCGACTACGATAGTCGCTGTCTTTCTCTCGGTCATGCTCTTGCCCATCGGGGTAACCTTCAAGTGTGATGCGCCTTCACCGCGCGGGGACATGGTGCTCTACACAACCGCGGTCGGGATCTGCGGTGTCCTGGCCGGCGTCGCAGCGATTCAATGTGACGTGCTGGGCAACTCCCGCCCCGCGGCAGCCCTTACTGGGCTTCGCAGTTTTGCAGGCGCTTTCCGGCATTTGTTCGTCCTGGGTGCCTTCGCCTCCCTCGCGGTGGGAGCCGGTTTGAGTCTTCACTGGAAGAAGTAGACGCACATGCCGACTTTGGGAATCGGACGGGGGCCGTTTCAGGTCACGTTTCTGGCTACTTCGGCGCGCCCGACGACGCGTCGGTGCGTTGCACGCGCCCTACTCCAGCCGGATCAACTCGTCGCGGGCGCAGGTGTCGGTGTCGGAGGGCTTGTCGCCGCGCATGATTCGGTCGGCTGCCTTGCAGGAACAGCCCAGGCAGTGCTTGCGGCGGATGACGCTTATCGCCATCGCTAGAAAGACCAGCAGGAAGACGACGCCCGCGGCTAGATAGGTGAGCGCGGTTCGGCCGGTCGCCGGCGCGGGTGGTGGGGGTACCGCCTTGTCGAAAGCCGGTGTGGTCTTCTCGACGAAGCCGTCGTCGTTACTCCCAGTAACAGTGCGGACGATCATCAGCACGGCCAGCTTCTCCCGCACCGCCAATTCGTAGCCCTCCTGCGGCCCGAGAACCATCAACGCGGTGGCCAACGCGTCGGCCCGCGTACACGAGGCGTCGAGCACGGTGACCGACGCCAGCCGGTGCGTCACCGGGCGGCCCGTGCGGGGATCGATGATGTGGCTGTAACGAACGCCGTCGGCTTCGAAATAGTTGCGATAGTCGCCCGAGGTGGCCATGGCGAGGTTCTTCAGGGCGACCGTCTTCTCCACGGCCCGGATGCCGACCACGGGCGACTCGACGCCGATTCGCCATGACACGCCCCTGTGATTGTGCCCGGCGGCTCGGACTTCGCCGCCGATCTCGACCAGGAAGTTTTCCGCGCCGCGGCCGGCGAGATACTCGGCCACGCGATCGACCGCAAACCCCTTGGCCACTCCCGACAGGTCGATGGTGAGGCCCGGGAGCTTCTTCCGCACGGCGGGCGGATCGGTCCGCACTTCGACGTTCTCGAAGCCGACGCGTGCAGCGGCCGATTCGATCTGTTCGGGCGTGGGGACCTTCTGCGGGACGGCTACGTCCGGGCCGAAGTTCCACAGGTTGACCAGCGGTCCGACGGTCACGTCGAATGCCCCGTCGGTGAGCCGCCCGACGGTCAGGGCCTCTTCGAGCACGGCAGCCGTCTGCGGCGATACGTCGAACCACTCGCCGGTCCGGTCGAACCGGTTGAAGTTCGACAGCTCCGAGTCCGGCCGGTAGGTCGACATCAGGCCGTCGATCTGCTGCAACTCCTGCCGGATTTCGTCTTCGACGGTCTGCCGGGCAGCATCACCGGGCAGGTCGACCACTTTGATCGTGTAGCGCGTGCCCATGGTGTCGCCGGTGAACGTGGTTGGCGGCGCGGCGGCGTTGGCGGATGCGGCGCAGAGCAGTGCCAGGCAGAGCGCCAGGGCGTAGGGTGGGTCGAGGTACGAGACCCACGCGTGGTTGGTTGACATAGGACGCCTCTGCAACGGTGCGGCAGTGCAACTGCCGCACCAACTTACGCGAGCACGGCGAGCCGCGGGGCTTGTCCCCGTGCATTCGATGCGCCGGGGTAAACCCGGCGGCTCGCTAATAATTCGCAATCGACCCACCCTACCACTCACCCGCCGAAATCGTCGAAGATGATGTTCTCTTCCTCGACGCCCAGGTCGTCCAGCAGCTTCAACACGGCGGCGTTCATCATGGGCGGGCCGCAGAGGTAGTATTCGCAATCCTCCGGGGCCGCGTGGTCTTTGAGGTACTCGTCGTAGAGGACTTGGTGGATGAACCCGGTCGAGCCCTCCCAGTTGTCTTCCGGCAGCGGTTCGGACAGGGCCAAATGGAAGGAGAAGTTCGGGTTGTCTGCCTGGAGCTGGTCGAACTCGTCGTCGTAGAAGACCTCGCGGAAGCTGCGGGCACCGTACCAATAGGAGATCTTCCGGTCCGAGTGGACCCGCTTCAAGAGGTCGAAGACGTGGGATCGCAACGGTGCCATGCCGGCCCCGCCGCCGACGTAGATCATCTCGGCCTCGGTCTCCTTGACGAAGAACTCGCCGTAGGGTCCGGAGATCGTTACCTTATCGCCCGGCTTGAGGTTGAAGATGTAGGACGACATCACGCCGGGAGGAGCTTTCGGAGCGTTCGGAGGCGGCGAGGCGATCCGCACGTTGAGCATGATCAGGCCCTTCTCCTCCGGGTAGTTCGCCATCGAGTAGGCGCGGGTAGTCTCAGCCGCCTTCGATTCGTAGCGCCATACGTCGTGCTTGTCCCAGTCGAGGCGATACTCGTCTTCGACGTCGAAATCCTTGTAGCGGACGTGGTGCGCGGGGCACTCGATCTGGATGTACCCGCCGGCGCGGAAGTTGACGTCCGCGCCCTCGGGCAACTCCAACACTAGTTCCTTGATGAAGGTAGCCACGTTGCGGTTGGAGCGGACCGTACACTCCCATTTCTCGACGTCGAAGACCTCCGCCGGGATTTCGATCTCCATGTTCTGCTTGACGGGCACCTGGCAGGAGAGCCGGGCACCGTCGCGGATTTCGCGCCGGGTCATGAAGTCGCGTTCGGTCGGCAGGATGTCGCCGCCGCCCTTGACCACGGTCGCCTTGCATTGCCCGCACGTGCCTTGTCCGCCGCAGGCCGAGGGCACGAAGATCTGGCTGCCGGCGAGCGCGCCGAGCAGTTTCCCGCCGGTCGAGACGGAAACCGCTTTGTCCGAGTCCTCGTTAATAAGGATGTTGACGTCGCCGCTGGGCACGAGAAACGACCGGGCGACGAGGATCACGCCGACCAGCGCCAGCACGATGGTCGTAAACGCTACGACTCCCACGCCGATGGAAACGAAATCGATCACGACTCACCTCGACAGAGCTAGATTCCGGAAAAACACATGAAGGCCAAGGCGATCAGCCCGACGGTGATGAACGTAATCCCCAGGCCGCGGAGCCCGTCGGGGACGTTGCTGTATTTCATCTTCTCGCGGATCCCGGCCAGGCACATGATCGCAAGTGCCCAGCCGATGCCGGATCCCAGCCCGAAGACGGTGCTCTCGGCCAGATTGTAATCGCGTTCGACCATGAACAGCGAACCGCCGAGGATCGCACAATTCACGGTAATCAGCGGCAGGAAGACCCCCAGGGCGTTGTACAGGGCAGGGAAGAACTTATCGAGCGCCATCTCGAGGATCTGCACCATCGCCGCGATCACGCCGATGAAGCTGATCAGCATGAGGAACGTCAGGTCGACGTTCTCGGCCAGCGCCCCGTCCTTCAGCAGGTAGTTGTAGATCAGGTAGTTCACCGGCACGGTAATCGTCTGGACCACAATCACGGCGATCCCCAGCCCGGTGGCCGTCTCTACTCGTTTCGACACGGCCAGATAGGTACACATGCCGAGGAAGAAGGACAACGCCAGGTTCTCGACGAAGATCGACCGGACGAGGATGGTGAAGTAGTGGATGAACATGTCCATATCAGTTCTCCTCCACCTGGTCGGGTTTCCAGGTTCGCAGGGCCCAGATGAACAGCCCGATCAGGAAGAACGCACTGGGCGAGAGCAGCAGCAGCCCGTTGGCCGGGTAGGACTCGGGCATCACCGCGAGGCCGAACAGCTTTCCGCTGCCGAACAGTTCGCGGACGACGGCCACGGCCAGCAGCAGCACGCTATAGCCGAGCCCGTTGCCGATGCCGTCGAGCACGCTGAGGCCGACGGGGTTTTTCATGGCATAGGCCTCGGCCCGGCCCATAATGATGCAGTTGGTAATAATCAGCCCGACGAAGACCGAGAGTTGCTTGCTCGTGTCGTACATGAACGCCTTGAGAAACTGGTCGACGACGATCACCAGCGAGGCGATGATCGTCATCTGCACGATCATCCGAATGCTGCTGGGGATGTGGTTGCGGATCATGCTGATCGCAAAGTTGGAAGAGGCGGTCACGAGGGTCACGGCCACGCACATCGTGGCGGTCGTTTCGAGCTTGGTGGTTACCGCCAATGCGGAGCAGATTCCCAACACCTGCAATGCGATCGGGTTGTTGTCGAAGATTGGACCGAACAGGGCATCTCTTACTTTGCTCATCGTGTACCTCCTTCCGCCACCAGCCGATGAAGCAGCGGGCCGTAGCCTTCGTCGCCGAGCCAGAACTTCACGAGTTTCTCGACGCCGTTGGCCGTCAGCGTGGCACCGGAGAGGCCGTCCATCTGGTGCTCGGCGTCCTTGTCCGCTTTTCCCTTCACCACGTCGATGGCGACGTTGCCCCCGTCGACAAGGGGGGCGTCAAAGGCCTTCTTGTCGATCCAGGAGGCCTTCCAATCCTCGGCGTCCACTTCGCCGCCCAGGCCGGGTGTCTCGCCGTGTTCGTAGAAGGAGAAGCTCAAGATCGTGTTGAGATCTGCGGCGTCCAGGGCGATGAACCCGTACATCGTCGACCAGAGGCCCTTGCCGTGGACCGGCAGGATGATCCGCCGCTCGCCGGCGCTCGCTTTGGTGAAATAGATGCGTCGGTAGGGGGATTTGTACTTGAACCCGGCCGTGCCGACACCAGGGGGTATCTCGGCGCGGAGCTTGGGGTCCTTGGCGGCCTTGCGTTCGTCTTGGTAACCGGAGTCGACCTTCTCGGCGCTGACAAACTGGCCCGTCTTCAACTCCACCCACAGTTCGTCCACTTCGTTGTAGAACAGGTCGTCCAGTGTGGCGTCCTTGGCAACGGCTCCCTCTTGGACTCGTCGAGCAAGCAGGTCTTGGACGCTCTCTTTCTCACCGAGCACGCCGGCGGCGCGGAGGATGTTCTTCCGCTTGTCGAGCTTCTTGTTGATCTCCTGGCGCTCCTTCAGCGCCACGGAAGCCGTGGAGACGAAGACCGAGCAGACGACGCAAACGCCCGCGGCCACGGCAATCGTTCTTCCGATCGTTTCCTTAGCCATTGCGCAGGGCCCTTCTTTTGATGTTGGCTCGAACGACGTAGTAGTCGATCAGCGG
>JABMRB010000351.1 GCA_013202865.1 Candidatus Nealsoniibacteriota bacterium
ATTTCGTGGCAGGTCGCAGCGAGTTCTATACTGCCTACACGCCCTACCAGGCCGAGGCCAGCCAGGGAAGCCTCCAGGCGATGTTCGAGTATCAGACGCTGATCGCGCAACTGACCGCCATGGACGTATCGAACTCGAGCCTCTACGACGGGGCGTCGGCTGCGACCGAGGCCGCACTGATGAGTATCGGTGCGACGCGGCGATCCGGACGCGTGGTCGTTGCCGGCAGCGTCCATCCGGAATATCGCCAGGTGTTGGCGACGTACCTGGCGAACCTCGACACCGAACTGCTTACCGTCGATACGCCCGACGGAACCGTCGCAGCGGAACAACTCGAAGCGGTCGTCGACGATCGGACGGCCTGCGTGCTGGTGCAACATCCGAACTTCTTCGGCTGCCTCGAAGATGTCGACGCGATTGCCGAGATCACGCACCAGGCCGGCGCACTGCTGGTCGTCGTGATCGACCCGATCAGCCTGGGGCTATTGAATCGCCCCGGGGACTACGGGGCCGATATCGTGGTGGCCGAGGGGCAGTCGCTGGGTACGCCGATGGCCTACGGCGGACCGAACTTGGGGATCATGGCCTGCCGCGAAAAGTTCGTCCGCCGCATGCCTGGCCGGCTGGTCGGTCAGACGGTCGATCGCCGCGGGAAGCGGTGTTGGGTGTTGACGTTGCAAACCCGTGAGCAGCACATCCGCCGCGAGAAGGCCACCAGCAATATCTGCACCAACCAGGGCCTGATCGCCTTGCGGGCGACCGTCTATCTGTCGGCCATGGGGCCGTCGGGCATGCGGCAGGTAGCCGAGCTGTGCTTGCACAAGGCCCGCTACGCGGCTGAGCAACTGACCGCCGACGGCAAGCTCTCGCTAGCGTTCGATCGGCCGACGCTGAAGGAGTTCGTCGTCCGCGTCGAAGGCGGGAACGTTGAACCGCTGCTGAAGGCCGCCCGAGAGCAGGGCATTTTCGCCGGCGTTCCGCTGGGCCGTTGGTATCCGGAGCTAGCCGATTGCCTGCTGGTGGCGGTGACGGAGAAACGGACTAAGGAAGAGATTGAGCGTCTTGCGAAGTGTGCGTTGAGAACAGGATAGAGCGGGAGCCGATCGATTGCCTAGACTACTGATACACCGGTTTGCTCCCGACTCGATTGCACAATTTCGAGCCGCGGCTGAGCTCCGAAATCAGGATGCGTGGGCGTTGGAGTGTGCGGGCCGGGGTACCGCCGCGATCTACCTTTGGGGATACGCGGCAGAGATGACGCTCAAAGGAGCGTGGTTCGCACTGATTGGATACTCAGAGAACCAAACGATTCTCTCCAGGAATCTCCATTCTGCAGTCACGACAGCCGGACAATACGGGATTCAGTGGCCAAGGCAAGGAAAGCTGCACGCAATTTCTTACTGGGCTTCGCTGTTAATCCAACATAGAATGAGAGTTGGGCAAGACTACTCGGACCCCACATTTGGCGGGGCAGTCATGGGGCACAGTCAGAGAGTGTACGATCGATGGCGAGAAACGCTTCGCTACAAGAAGAATCGGGCATATCCTTCCGAAGTGCGCGCCGTAGCGGATTCGACCCAATGGCTGATCTCAAACTCTCTTCACTTATGAAGTCTCTGTGTTAGGAGAAGAACCAATGCCTGTACATCGACAATCACCCGCTCGTCCGGCAGACAAGGGCGAATTCGAGTCGTTGGTGACCGAACTGACCAAGGAGTTGATGAATCCTCAGGACATTGGGCAGCCAATTATTCTCGAAGATGAGACATTGGAGACCAATTCGCTCCGAGTGCATGTAATCTGGGAGCGGTGGGCAGAATGGTCCGGCGAGTTGCGGTCGCGCATTGTGCTTGAATCGTATGAGAGAGCTTTTCCGGGGGATGCACGACCGCAGATTACGCTGGTGTTGGGACTCACCGTTTCGGAGGCCATCGGGATCGGGTTGCTGCCTTTCAAGATCATGGCTGCTCGCGAAAGAGCTGGGATGCCCTTAACTCCAGAATACCGCCAAGCCTTGCTCGACGCTGGAGCAACGATGCCATTGCGAGGCAACGATCCTCAACTCCGCTGCGCAACATTCGACGCTGCGGAAGCAACCATCAAACACTTGGAAGAGAAGTTGACGCACTCCAGGTGGACGATTGTCGAAGAGGTGTCTGTCTATGACGACTAGCCGTTCTCTCTGCCGAAACCCGGGTTGATCCGAACCATGCGAAATACCCAAGCAACCCAACTCCTGTTTGAACAATCCAAGCCCGGCTGCCCGGCCGTGCGGCTGCCGGCGTGCGACGTGCCCGCGCGGCCGATCG
>JABMRB010000352.1 GCA_013202865.1 Candidatus Nealsoniibacteriota bacterium
CTTTGCGCGAGATGGCCAGGAATAGCCCGTCGGTGTACTTCATGATGTTGGCCTTGTGGACCGACGTGACCTTCTTGCGGCCGTTATCCCGGGCATACTCGAATGCACAGCGGACAATCCGCTCGGAGCCGGAGATGCTGATCGGCTTGATCGTCAGGCCCGTCTCGTCCGCGCCCGATTGGATCTTCCGCCCGGTGGCCACCCGGTTGATGTGCTCGACCAGTTCGGCGGCGGCCGGCGTGCCCTGCTCGAACTCGATGCCGGCGTAGAGGTCCTCGGTATTCTCGCGGACAATCACCAAATCGACCTCCTGCTCGGCAAAGAAGCTCCGCACGCCGGGGAAGTACTTGCAGGGCCGGATGCAGGCGAATAGGCCCAATTCCTGGCGAAGATGCACGTTGATGCTGCGGAATCCGGTGCCGACCGGGGTGGTGATCGGGGCCTTCAAGGCACAGCGGGTCCGGGCGATGCTCTCCATGACGGCATCCGGCAGGGGGGTGCCCGTGCGCTCCATGACGTCGATGCCCGCCTCCTGGACGTCCCAGTTGATCGCAATCCCGGTGGCGTCGACACACCGCCGGGCGGCCTCCGCCAGTTCAGGTCCCACGCCGTCGCCGGTTACCAAAGTCACTTCGTAAGCCATGTTCTTCCCTCTACCTTGCCGTGCCGGTGCCAGATTACCCAAAACGGCCCACGTTATCAGATCGACTTACGCCGGTCAATAACCCACGCTACTGGGTGGGTTGGCCGCTTGCGGCTTCGCATTCTTCGCTGCTCAAAGAGACGCCACCCAACGGCAAACGAGCCGTCCTCCGCATGTCTGGGATCCGCCTCAACCCCACGATTTCCCGGGAAAATCACCGCCGTTATTCGCTCAGGTTGCATTCACACACGACGGGGAAACGGCCGATAAGTAGCGGTTGGGACTGACTTTCGTCGCGCAAATCGGGGCTTTGGTCGCGAAAATCTGGGAATTCTGCCGATTTCGCCGATGGGGCGTTGACGCGATTTGCGGCAGGTGGTATTCTCTGAGGTTCCCCGCTGTTGGGAAGACGCTCTTTGGAAAATTGGAATTGGGAAACCCGGAGATTTATCCGTGGCCGGTCAATCGAACGAGATCATCCGCATCAGGATGGAAGCCTACGATCACGCGATCTTGGATCAGAGCGCCGTGGAGATCGTTGATACGGCCAAACGGACCGGCTCGATTGTGCATGGCCCAATTCCACTACCCACCCGCATCGAACGATATACCGTCTTGTCCAGCCCGCATGTGGACAAGAAGGCCCGCCAGCAGTTCGAGATCCGCACGCATAAGCGTCTGATCGACATTGCCCAGGCGACGGCCAAGACGATTGAGGCCCTGAATAAGCTCAGCCTGCCGGCTGGCGTTGACATCAAGATCAAGGCAACCAGCCGACATTAGCAGGGGTGTCCCTAAGCCTTCCAAGAACAGAACAACAGACCGCCAAACATGATATGGAAGCTTGGCGGGTAATATCGGCGAAAGAGCCGGTGGTTCCCGCCAAAGCGACGTAGCAAAAGGCAAGACCGATGGTAGTTGGACTACTCGGCCGAAAGGTCGGGATGACGCAGATTTACGACGAGACTGGCAAGGTCATTCCGGTGACCGTGATCCAGGCCGGCCCGTGCCATGTGTTGCAGTTGAAAGACGAGCAGCGGGATGGGTACGAGGCAGTCCAACTGGGATACATGGATATCCCACGTCGTCGTGCCATTCGCAGCCGTCGCGGTCACGTCGCTAAACTCGACAGCAAACGCCAGCGAAATCGATCTACCGCAGGCGTCGAACCCACAGCGAAGGCCGGGTGTGAGCCGCAACGGTACGTCCGCGAGCTTCGCGGCCCGGCCAACGGCTTTAAGGTCGGCCAGGAACTGAAGGTCGACGTCTTTGCTGAGATTAAGTCGGTCGACGTCGTCGGCACGAGCAAGGGGCGGGGGACGGCCGGGGCAATGAAACGGCACAATTTCCATGGCCAGCGGGCCTCTCACGGCGTGAAGAAGTGCCACCGCCATCTGGGCGGTACCGGCTGTAGCGCCAGTCCCGGCCGGCTCTTCAAAGGACGCAGGATGGCCGGCCATTACGGCAATGCCCGGTGTACTGCCCGGAATCTGAAGGTCGTCCAGATCGACGTCGAGAACAACCTCCTGGTGGTTCGCGGCGCGGTCCCCGGTCCCAACGGCGGATTTGTGATGATCCGCGAGACGAACAAGGTGTAACAGGAATCATGGCCACATTGCCCGTTTACGATCGGACCGGAGCGGAAGTCGACACCTACGAGGTCGACCCGAGCGAGCTGGCGCCGCGGATCAACAAGCAGTTGATGCACGACGCGGTGGTGATGTACCAGGCCAACGTGCGGCAAGGCTCGGCCAAGACGAAGAGCCGGGCCGAAGTGGCGGGTTCGACGGCCAAGATGTATCGGCAGAAGGGAACCGGGCGTGCTCGGGCCGGGTCGCGCCAGAGCGGCGTGCGGGTCGGCGGTGGCCATATTTTCGCCAAGCGGCCCCGCGACTTTTCCTACCGACTGCCTAAGAAGGCCGTGCAGTTGGCCACCCGAATGGCCGTGGCCTCGAAAATTGCCGACGACGAAGTGACGCTGCTCGACGACTTGAAGTTTGAAGAACCGAAGACGCGGGAGATGGCGGCCGTTCTGAAGGCCCTGGAACTGGAAGGCATGAGCCTGCTGGTTGCCGTATCCGAGTACGACGTCAACGTATACAGAAGCATCCGCAACCTGGCGAACGTTTCGGTGGTGCCGGTGGCGGAGCTCAATGCCCTGAACGTGCTGCGGCCGCGGCGGTTGTTGATGACGACCTCCGCACTGGACGCATTTCGCGAGAAAGTTACGGCCGGAAAGCCGGCCTCGTAAGAGAAGAAGGAGGGCCGTAGCCCGTGGCCCGAGACCTGACAAAAACCAAATTGACGTTGGACCCGCACCAGGTCGTGCTCCGGCCGCTGGTGACCGAAAAGGGTATGCATAAGGCGAACCGATACAACCAGTATTCGTTCGAGGTCAACCGGATGGCCGGCAAGGACGAGATCCGCCGCGCGGTGGAGGAGTTGTTCGAGGTGAAGGTGGTTCGGGTGAACACGCAGAACCGCAAAGGCAAGCCCCGGCGAACTCGGTTCCATTGGGGAACGACCAAGTCCTGGAAAAAAGCGATCGTGACGCTGCATCCCGAACACAGAATCGATTTCTTTTAAGGAGAGTTGTCAGGCGTCAGTTATCAGTTGTCAGGCTGATGACTGAAAACTAAATACTGAGAACTGAAAACTTAAAACGACACCGCCATGGGAATTCGACGATACAAACCGATTACACCGGGACGCCGCGGGGCGACCGTTTGCGATTTTGCCGACTTGACCGAAGGTGCGAAGCCGGAGAAGAAGCTCCTGCGGCCGAAACGCCGTACCAACGGACGCAACAACCAAGGCAAGATCACCGTGCGGCACCGCGGCGGTGGACACAAGCGAGCGTACCGGCAGATCGATTTCCGCCGTAACAAGGACGGCATACCTGCGACCGTCAACTCGATCCAGTACGACCCGAACCGCAGTGCGCGGATTGCCCTGCTGTTCTACGCCGACGGCGAGAAACGATACATCCTGGCCCCGGACTCCCTGAAGGCGGGCGATCAGGTGCAAAGCGGCGCCGACGCCCCGCCGACGGTCGGCAACTGCCTGCCGCTGGGTAAGATTCCGGTGGGTACCGTTGTCCACAGCGTCGAATTGCAGCCGAACCGCGGCGGCGTGCTGTGCCGCTCGGCCGGTACCAAGGCCACGTTGGCCGCCCGCGACGCCGGTTGGGCTCAAATCAACCTGCCCAGCGGTGAGATTCGCCGCGTGCCGGCGACGTGCCGGGCAACGATCGGATCGATCGGCAACTCGGAGCACATGGGTGTCGTGCTGGGTAAGGCAGGCCGGAAGCGATGGCTGGGCCGGCGACCGCACGTTCGAGGCACGGCGATGAATCCGGTCGACCACCCGCACGGTGGCGGTGAAGGCCGTACCAAGGGTGGACGCCATCCGGTCAGCCCGACCGGCAAGCCGACCAAGGGCGGTTCCACGCGAAAGAGACACAAGCCTTCGAACAAGTCGATCGTTCGGCGTCGGCGGTCGAGGCGATACGGACAATTGAAGATTAAGTAGGAATGTCATGGGTAGATCGCTAAAGAAAGGTCCTTTCGTCGATCCGAAGCTCTACCTGAAGGTAGAGAAGCAGAATTCGATGGGGACGAAGGAACCGATCAAAACTTGGGCCCGGGCTTGTACCGTGGTGCCGGAGTTCGTCGGTCATACGTTCATGGTCCACAACGGCAAGAATCACATGAAGGTGTTCGTGACCGAGGAGATGGTCGGTCACAAGCTAGGCGAATTTGCCCCGACGCGGACGTTTCGCGGCCATGGCGGCAGGGGTAAACGTTAGGTTTTAAGAGTAAACGTTAGGTTTCAAGGATAAACGTTAGGTTTAAGGAACGCACGATGGCTTACCAGGCATCCCATCGCTACGCGCGAATCAGCCCCACAAAGGTTCGTCTCATGGCGGACATGATCCGGGGCAAGTTTGCCGACGAGGCCTTGGATGTCCTGCGATATCAACCGAATCGCGGGGCCCGGATGCTGGAAAAGGTGCTCCGCAGCGCGCTGGCTAACGCCGAAGATCGGCGGGCGCCGAACTTGAAGAATCTGATGGTGACGGAGGTTCGAGTGGACCCGGGTCCGATGTTCAAGCGGATGCGGCCTCGCTCGCGAGGAATGGCCAACGTCATCAAAAAGCGGATGTCGCATATCCACGTGGGCTTGGAGTAGAAGCATGGGCCAGAAAGTCAATCCGGTCGGGTTCCGCAC
>JABMRB010000353.1 GCA_013202865.1 Candidatus Nealsoniibacteriota bacterium
ATCACCAGAAAATCATACGGTTTCCGGACGCAAGAAGCCTACGAAACGGCCCTATACCACAACCTTGGAGACCTCCCTGAGCCAGAATTCACCCACGAATTCTGCTGAAGAGGCATAATGAATTAGGTGGCGGAAAGCATCGCATGCGCAGTGAATCCCTATTTCTCTTCGATGACCTACATCGCGCCGATTGGACCACGGCGGCTCGTACCTTCGGCAACGACCACGCCACCCTGATCGGGATCCTTACGCAATGGTGGATTCGATTGTCACCATCAACACACACCGTCATTGAGGCCGGACCAACAAATGGATACCGCGAAAAGGGCAAACGCGGTCAATGTGACGCACTATTCTGCTCCAGCGACTCACCAGTTGGTGTCTTGGAGGTCGAAGGCTCACGCCCAATCGAAACAGCCCTTAAGATTGGCTACTTTTTCGATGGCGTCTACCCAGAAATTCAAACGCTCACGTTTGGCATTTTGCTTGTCTACAGTTACACGCCAACTGGTCGCGGGGAACACCGCATCTTTCCGGCGGCAATTACTGAACGGATCGCGGAAACAGTGTGCCAAGTCTCCCGGCGTCACCCAGAAAAGGAGATCGTCTTGCTTGGCCTCGATAAGACTTACGAACGGCGTCGCGATGGCATCCGATCCAGAAACGAATACTATATGGGCGTTCCATCGTTAATTCAGGGTCAACTGTGGCGTAACGGAATCGTCGAGTGCAAACATACGCTTTACACGAGAAGCACCACCTAATAATGCATTGCACCCGGCGGATAGCGCATTTAGGCCGAACGGTCTACTAACAAAGTTGGGCCGCAGGAGAACAGTATGAAGATCCGTGAAGTGACGATCCACAGCTGGCGTTCCATTCGCAGTGTGACACTATCTGTTCAGGACCTGATGATCTTCATCGGCCAGAACAACCACGGGAAGTCCAATATCCTGTCAGCTATACTGTTCTTCTTCGGTGAAGTGGGACTGGATGGGCTCGATTTTCACAGGGACGCGAAGGAATTGTTCGTTGAGGTCATGTTCGGCGATCTCGATGATTCGGATGAAACAACTTTCAAGAAGTACGTAACGGCCCAGAACACAATCCAAGTTCGAAAGGTGGCGACCAAAGAACACGGCTTCTCGTATCACGGCTACGTTGAGACCCCAGAGGAGGACTGGCTCAAGGAGGCCAGCATCGGGGCATACACAAAGCGCGAGGACGCGGAGACTCTTCCACTGGCTGACTTACTCCCTTCAGCAGGTCGGATTACAAAGGATGCGTTCAGGGAAGCCCAAGAGCAATACATCGAACAACATCGTGATGATCTGAGCTTCTCGTACGAGCTTGAGCAGGGCCCTTTCCTTGGGGCCAAGAATGTAGCCAAGGGCATCTTCGGTGACGTGTACTTCGTCCCGTCAGTCAAGAAGGCAGAGGAGGATCTCACTACAAAGGGGCGATCGGTCTTCAGCGCCCTCTACACGCGCGTCATCAACAAAATGTCGGAGACCAACAAGGAGTTCCGAGACGCCAAGGAAAGAATCGCGTCACTCATGCGAATTCTGAACAGAACCAACGAGGACGGTACAGAGAACACAGCCCGTCCAGCGGAACTCACGTCCTTTGAGAAGTCGCTTGACGAGGAAATAAGGAACTGGGCCGCGACAATAGACGTCGAGATTACGCCACCTGACCTTGATGACATCTTCAAGATAGGCGCCACAGTCTGGGTTGACGATGGCATCCGCACGGATGTTGGGCGGAAGGGGCAAGGCCTGCAACGCGCCCTGATCTTTGCTCTCGTGCGGTCCTTCGCGACGCTGGCTCACCAGCTGCGACAAGAGAATGGTACCCCGGAGGGAGACGAGGGTCGCGGCTCTTCGCGCCAAGCGTCTAGGTCCACATATTTTGTCTTCGAGGAGCCAGAGCTTTACCTGCATCCGCAAGCGCAGCGGGAACTCTTCGACTCCCTAGTTGAGCTCTCGAAGGGCGAAAGCCAAGTGTTTCTCTGTACCCATTCAAGTTCTTTCATTAGCCTTGACCGCTACCGGTCGATCTGTGTTGTACGCAAGAAGACCGTGGAGGAAGGGACTACCGTTTTCCAACGTACCGAAGAGCTCTTCCCCGGTGTCAGGGAGAAAGACCTATTCAACATCGCCTACTGGATCAATCCTGATCGCGGAGAGCTCTTCTTCGCGCGAAAGGTTCTTCTTGTTGAGGGCGCGACGGACAAGACTGTTCTGCCCTCGCTGGCACACAAGCTTGGAGTATTCCGGCACGACTACACGCTCATAGACTGCGGATCAAAAGATTCGATGCCCAGCTACATCCAGCTTCTCAACACATTCAAGATCCCTTACGTGGTCGTATACGATCGTGACCATCAGGTAGGCAAGTCGCCCGACGCCATCGCCTCAGCTGACAACGCGTCGAGACGGGTTGAGTCGCAGGTTGATGCCGCCTTGGGGCAGTGTGTCGTCATGGAAAACAGCATTGAGGAGGAACTCGGCATTACGGACCCCACGAATAGGAATAAACCCTACGTCGCTCTTGCGCATGCTGAGGCGGACGGATTCTCTCTGGCGGACTCTCTTCGCGATAAAGTCAAGTCCGTCTATGCGTAGCAGACAACCGCCCAGCCAGTGGATGCACCTAGAATCCGTCCTACGGTGAGGAATGCGCAGGTCTATATACCGTGGAGCGAACTCCCCGCACCTCCTCAGCGAGAGCCTTGGGGCGTATACTGGGCTGATCCGTGAGAAACAACACCCTGAGAAAGGACTCGCCCGTGCCCGACGTGAAAACCGAACGTGTGATGGTGGTACCGACCGAATTGTTCCGCCGCCTGGGCTATTTCCAGGGATTCTGCGGCGAGGTGGACCGGTATCTCGACGAACTGCTCAGCCCGGCCAACACCAGCTACCGGCCCCGCGGCGAGGTCGAGGTCGATCCGAGCTTCAAGCAGTTGATTCCCTACGTGATCTTTCGCCACACGGACGCCGAAGGACTTCAGACTGTTTTTCAATACACCCGCGGCACCGGCCAGGGGGAGGGACGGCTGCACCGCAAGCACAGCGTGGGGATCGGCGGGCATGTTTCGTCGGACGATGCGCAGTCCGACGGCAGCCCCTACGACGAGGGGATGCGGCGTGAGTTGGAAGAGGAGGTGCGGATCGACACCCCCTATTCGGCCCGGTGTGTCGGGCTGATCAACGACGACCAGACAGAAGTCGGGAGTGTCCATCTGGGCGTGGTCTACATTTTCGACGTCGAGCGCCCGGCGGTCCAGCCGAACGAGACGGAGATCATCGAGAGCGGTTTCCGCCCGATCGACGAAATCCTCGCCGACACGTCCGGTTTCGAGACCTGGTCGCAGATCTGCCTGCAGGCGTTGTTTGCTGACCACCTTTCCATCGCGAGGCCTACGGAGTAGCATATAGTGATGCGGTTCACGTCTGGACCGCTGAGGATCTTTACACAAGCGACGGCTGTTTTAGCCCCAGGAGACGTCTTACCGATGGCAATTATCTTGACCGAGACCGCTGCGGAAGAAATCAAGCGGCACATGGAGTCACAACAGGTAGAAGAGGGGACGATGCTGCGGATGGGTGTTTCCGGGGGCGGCTGTGCCGGCCTGCAATACACGCTGGGTTTCCAGAAGGACTACGACCCGGCGATCGACGCCAAGTACGACCACCATGGCGTGAGCCTGGTCACCCAGAAGAAAATGGCGCTGCATCTGGACGGCACGACGATCGATTTTCGCGATTCGCCGACAGGGCGGGGGTTTGCCATCGAGAATCCCAACGCACCGAAGAGCGGTGGCTGCGCCGGTTGCGGCGGGCATTAGTCGGGCGCAACTCGCCATCCGCCTTAGCGAACCCCTTCTTTTGCGGGGGGGGCATGGGGTACGCGAACTCCCGTTGAGCTAGATTAAGGTAGTGTACTCGCCAGAGTGCGGAACTTCCACAGCCTGGCGATCGTGGCTACAATTGAGTGCGGAACTTCCACGATCTGGCGACCGTCGCCAACGCGGCCGAGTTGACCTGCGGCCCACTGATCGGCACATCCCCCCTATGCCGGTTTGTCTGCCCGATCGAGCGCGATCACGCAATCCTTAATGCTTTCGTCGCCAGCGTCGAAACCATATAATGGTACATCTTGCCCAGCTTGCGTGAGTTGTCTTGTCAGACACCGCGCCGGCCAGCCGCCCAGGAGTATGACGTGAGCATCCGAAACCTCGACAAGATCTTCCGCCCCGAGCGGGTCGCCGTGATCGGCGCCAGCGATACGACGACCAGCGTGGGTTACACGGTTCTTAGGAATCTGGTCGGCTCCGGCTTCAAGGGCGTGGTCTATCCGGTCAACCCAAGGCGAGATTCGGTTCAGGGCATCCACGCCTACAAAGACATCCCGAGCCTGCCCCATGCCCCCGACCTGGCGGTGATTTG
Organism: Candidatus Nealsoniibacteriota bacterium; assembly: GCA_013202865.1. Taxonomy (GTDB): domain Bacteria; phylum Planctomycetota; class Planctomycetia; order Pirellulales; family Thermoguttaceae; genus JABMRB01. The sequence continues at coordinate 4,455 of JABMRB010000353.1, forward strand.
CACGCCTTCTCATACGATCCCCAAGATCGTCCAGCAGTGTGGCGAAGCGGGCACGCTGGGGATCGTGGTCATCTCGGCCGGGTTCCGCGAAATCGGGCAGGAAGGCAGGGATCTCGAGCAGCAGATCATCGAGCAGCAACGCAAGTTCGACGGAATGAGGATCCTGGGACCGAACTGCCTGGGAATCATCGTGCCGAGCATCCATCTCAACGCCAGTTTCGCGACCGCCACGCCCTCGGCCGGACACATCGGCTTTATCTCGCAGTCCGGGGCCCTATGTACCTCGGTGCTCGACTGGGCAATCGACGAAGGAATCGGCTTCTCCTACTTCGTTTCCGTGGGCAACATGCTTGACGTGAACATGGGTGATCTGATCGACTACTTCGGCTCGGCCACCGAGACCCGGTCGATCATCCTCTACATCGAGTCGATCAGCAATGCCCGGGAATTCATGTCGGCGGCGCGGGCGTTCGCGCGGACCAAACCGATCGTGGCGTACAAGGCGGGCCGGTTCGCCCAGTCGGCTCAGGCCGCCGCTTCACACACGGGGGCCATGGCCGGAGTCGACGCGGTCTACGAAGCGGCTTTCGAGCGGTCCGGCATCGAACGGATTTTCCAAGTCGAGGATATGTTCGATTGCGCCGAGTTGCTCGCCCGACAGAAAACACCCAAGGGCGACCGGTTGGCGATCATCACCAACGCCGGGGGCCCGGGTGTGATGACCACCGACGCGTTGATCGACCGCGACGGCGAGTTGGCCGCACTCTCGGAGAACACGATCGGCAAACTCAACGAGGTCCTGCCCCCGTTCTGGTCGCACGGTAACCCGGTCGACGTGCTCGGCGACGCCCCTCCCGACCGCTTCGCCAAGGCCACCGAAATCGTGCTGAAAGATAAAGGCGTGGACGCCGTGCTGGTGATCCTGACGCCCCAGGCGATGACCGACCCGACGTCCACTGCGGAAATGATCGCCAAGACCGCCGCCCGGGCCCGCAAACCGATCCTCACCGCCTGGATGGGCGGACGCGCGGTGGCCGGGGGTATGAGACTGCTCAGCGACGCCGGTATTCCTACGTACAACACGCCGGAAAAGGCAGTCCGGGCGTTCATGCATCTGGTCTCCTATTCCCGCAACCTCACCTTGCTGCACGAAACGCCGGAAGACATCCCGGTGAAGTTCTCTCTGGACCGCAAGCGGCTGCGGGGACTGTTCGACACCATCCTGACCGAGGGCAACGAGATCCTTTCGGAGAACATGTCGAAGGCGTTTCTGGAGTCCTACGAAATCCCGGTGACCAAGCCGCTGGCTGCCCGTACGGCCGACGAAGCGGTGACGGTCGCCAGGCAGTTCGGCTATCCGGTCGTGCTGAAGATCCACTCACCGCAGATCACACACAAGACCGACGTCGACGGCGTGCAACTTGATCTGGCCAACGACGGGGCGGTCCAGAAGGCCTTCAAGAAGATGACGGCCACCGCGGCCGAGCGGCGGCCCGACGCGGAGATCCTGGGTGTCACCGTGCAGAAGATGGTTACCTTTCCCACGAGTTTCGAGTTGATCCTGGGGACAAAGAAGGACCCGGTTTTCGGCTCGGTGATCATGGTGGGCACGGGCGGCACGGCGGCCGAGTTGTTCCGCGATCGAGCATTGGGGCTGCCGCCGCTGAACGAGTCGCTAGCCCGGCGGATGCTCGAGTCGCTCAAGTCGTGGCCGCTGCTGCAAGGCTATCGCGGCAAGCCGGGGGCCAACATCGACCGGTTGATCGAGATCCTGATGCGGTTCTCGTACCTCGTGGCCGACTATCCGGAGATCAAGGAACTGGATATCAACCCGCTGCTGGTGACGCCGGATGAGGTGATCGCGCTGGACGCCCGCGTGGTGATCGACCGCGAGTTAGCCAGCCGCGGAGCGCGTCCGTACGCCCATCTGGCGATTCGGCCGTATCCGGAGGAGTTCGTGGCGCAGCGGACGATGAAGGACGGCACGCCGGTGATCTTTCGCCCGATCAAGCCGGAAGACGAGCCAATGTGGCACCAACTGGTGGCCGACTGCTCGACCGAGACGATTCGGTTCCGTTTTAGCTACCTGTTCAAGGAGACGACGCACGAGATGGCCACCCGCTACTGCTTTGTCGACTACGACCGCGAGTTGGGAATCGTGGCCGAGGTCCAGGAGAAGGGCGAGCGGAAACTGATCGGCGTGGGGCGGCTCGTGGCCGACATGGACCACGAAATAGCCGAGTACGCCGTGATCGTGGTCGACCGCTGGCAAGGCCACGGGCTGGGCAGCCTGCTGACCGACTACTGCCTGGAGGTATCCAAGCAGTGGGGCGTGAAGAGTGTGGTGGCGGAGACCTCGAAAGACAACCGCAAGGCGTTGGACATCTTCCGCAAACGCGGCTTCAAACTCGACGGCCAGCAGGAAGAAGACGTGGTTTTGGCCAGCAAGCTACTCGAATAGTTGCCGGCGACGGGGTCAAATCGCCACTTCCCCCCCGCGGGATGCATCGCATTCCACCCCGAAGAGCCTTGCCTAGCCGGCAAAGTTTTCAAGAACTGAGACATTGGATCGTGCTGATGCGGCACGACGGACGCAAAAGGTCGCGAGGAGTTCGGAGATGGCAACCCGGTCGAAGCGACAGGCCCTTGCGAAAGGAGGTGATTCTGTGGAATCTTCCTCGTACAAGCTCGAAGCGCAAGCGAGTGAATCGCTTGTGACGAAATCCACTCGCTTGCGCTTCGAGCTTGTATTCGTCGCATTTCCTTCGAGAGTGGCGCGGTCCAATTAGCGTGCAAAATCTCTACATCCCGCAGAACCCGGTTTCTCCAGGGTTTCTGCCGAGTTGCCGGCCCTGAACATACTATAGTTGGGATGAGGGGCTGTTGTTGTCAGTGAGAGTACGCCGATTGGGTTCGGCCCTAAGAGGAACACAACCGGGATGGAATTCCTACGAGAATTATCCGGCACGAATCTTTACCTGCCCGCCGGGGCCGCGGTGGCCGCGGTGCTGGTGCTGGGTTACATGGTCGCGCGAATACGGCGTGGACGGAGTGGTTTCGGCGTGCTCGACGCCGTGATCCTAACGCTGGTCGTGTCGATTCTGGGTGCGGCAGCCATTCCGCTGGTCGAAGGAGCAAGCCAGCAGGCAAAATCGAGCGCGCTGCTGCGTAATCTCCATACGCTACGATCCCAAATCGAACTCTACAAGCTGGAGCACGGAGGCAGATCGCCGGTGATCTTCGAAGGAAGCTTTCCGCAGTTGATCCGAGCCACCGACGCGAAGGGCATCCCCGGAACGGCCGGCAGGGACTACCCCTATGGGCCGTATCTGCACAATGGCGTGCCGGTCAACGCAGTTTCGGGGCGTTCGATCATTACGCTGACCGATGCCTTTCCGCCGAGCGAACCCAGCGGCGCGAAGGGATGGATCTACCACCAGCAGACGGGCCAGATTGCGGTAGATCTGCCGGAATTTATTGAGAAATGACCGCGATCTAGCGTTTTTCGAGTTCCCACCGATCGGCGATTTCCTTGCCGCCGGGGGTCAACTGGCGAAGCTTCTCCGCCATCGCCACCTTTTCAGAGACGGTCGCCTTATCCAGCTTCTTCGCAAACTGCAAGACCTTCTTACGGCGGTGTCGACGCCGCTTGATCTCTTTCCGACGCTCGCTGCTCGGCACGTTTTAGCTCCTGGAATATCGATAATTGTGGGCTACAAACCCCCTTTTTAGCATTGCCGCGGAAGCTGGTCAATGGGGGGAAGGACAAGGTGCGAATGACGAAGCACGAAGGACAACGGGTGAATGACGAAGCACGAATGCCGAATGACGAATGAAAACCGCCTTTAGGTCAC
>JABMRB010000354.1 GCA_013202865.1 Candidatus Nealsoniibacteriota bacterium
AGGATGAACCCGAGGTTGAAGATATTGGAACCCACGATGTTGCCGACCGAGATGTCCCCTTGCCCCTTGAAAGCGGCGATCAGCGTAACCGCGAATTCTGGTGCCGAGGTTCCCAACGCCACCACGGTCAGCCCGATGACCAACTCGGAGATGCCCAGCCGCTTGGCAATCCGTGTGGCGGAGTCTACCAATAGATGTGCCCCGGTGCCGACGATGCCGATGGTCGCAAGCACTACCAGACCGTTGGCCCATACGGGCACTCGTTCCATGCTGATATCGAAGACGTCTCCCATATTTCCTCTCCTGCGTAAGGCCGTTATGCATAAGTCTATCATCCCCCCATCAGACGAAGGTACTCGTATGATAGTTTCACTCCCGCCACCAGTGCGACGATTCCGAAAACCCTCCTGAGTTTGGATTCCGATGCCTTTTCCGCCCCCCATCGGGAGCCAATAAAACCCCCGGCCAACACCGCGACGCAAAAGACTCCGGTTAGAGGCAGGTCGATGTTTCCGCCCGTGAGCAGGAAGGAGGTCAATGCCGCGGAGGAATTGAGCAGGATATACAGCGACGTGATTGGCGCCAGTGTCTTCATATCCACCCATCCCAATGCAACCAGCACGGGACCCAACACTATACCGCCCCCGATTCCGACCAGTCCCGAAATGATGCCAATTGTCGTGCCTACGAACAGCGAGGGCAACACCGGAGGTTTTCTTGATGAGCGGGTTCCCGGTTTCCCCTTCGCAAGTAGCATTTGGAGCGATGCGCAGATGAGGGCAATTGCCAACATCGCCTGGAAGGCCGCCTTTTCTACCTGGATAGCTCCTCCAATCGTCGCGCCAAGAACGCCTCCCACAAGAAATGGCCACGCAAGACGGGCGTCAAAATGACCTTGCCGACGGAAGTTCCAGAAGGCAGCGGACGAGGCGACTATGTTGAGCGACCAAGCCATCGGCCGCAGGGTAGTTGGATCGGAGTTCCAAAAGGAAACGATGCTGAGGTATGCTGTGCCTCCCCCCAGGCCCACGGATGCGTACACCAACGCCGTCAGCATGATAACAGGAACCAAGATGCAGTATGTCAGCATTGTCTTGTCTCAACCGGTATGGCGCAAGGTCGCGATTCCGTTAAGTGAACAGTTCCTCGCGAGCGGCATCTGAGATTGCCACCACGGCAGGATGCTTCAGTTTTCGTTCGACCGAGATGGCGTAGTACCGTTCCTGGACCGCCGGCAATTCACCGATCGGGCGAACGCGGTACTGTCGGCAGATCTCATTTTCGATAGCCGACGGCGCGGCAAAGATTCCGACTCCTTCCTGAGCGAAGACCCCCAAGAGTGCGCTGTCCTCGAATTCGGCCACAACTTTCGGACGGATGTTCTGCGACTCAAACCAGTGGTCCAGGGATCGCCGCAGGGTCGTGCTACGTAGCGACAACAGAAATGGCGCACCGTCAAGAGACCCGGGAAACCCCCGGCGGAACTTCCGGGCCAGTGTGGCCTCGCCGAAAACGGACATGCTACATTCGCCCAGCAAGTGGCTGTACGCCTTCACGTTGACCGTAGGCCCGATCGGCGAATCGGAGAGCACGATGTCCAAACGGTGCGCGGCGAGTTCCATCAGCAAGTCATCGAGCTTGCCCTCGTCACACATCAACTGAACCGGCTCCGGAAGTTGCATCGCGGGTTCGATCAACCGATACGCGATCAGCTTGGGGAGGACGTCGGCCACACCCACCGCGAACCGCAACGGACTTCCCGTCGGCCTACCCTGCAAGACGTCCGTCAATTCTTGCCCAAGCGAAAAGATCTCATCCGCGTACCGCAGGACGAGTTGCCCGGTCTCGGTCAGGACCAGATTGCGCCCGACCCGTTTGAACAATTGGCCGCCGACCGATTTCTCGAGCTTCCGCAGTTGACTGCTGATGGTCGGCTGAGCCACGTGGAGTTGCTCGCAGGCCCGAGAAATACTGCCTTCGCGAGCGACGGTCCAGAAGTACAAGAGGTGGTGGTAATTGAGCCAATCCATGCTAGCAATCTCATATAGATATTATCTATGTATTCCCCGGAGCGATTCTATTTGTCAATATAGCTCCTTACGCGGATAATGGCAAGGGAGAGACAAGAGAGAATTGTCAGCAACGCCACACGACAAGCCCAGGAGGATACCATGCGATTCTCGGTCTCCGGCGACCGTATTGAAATCACTACAGACATTCGCGAGTACATCGACCGCCGTCTGTACTTCGCGCTGGGGCGATTTGGCACGGCAATCGATAACGTGAGTGTACGCGTGGGGGACACCAACGGGCCGCGTGGAGGGGTCGACAAGCATTGCCAGATTGTGGTCAAGCTGCGGGCTTCCGGCAGTCACCCCATTGCCGTCGACGACAACGACGAAGACCTGTATGCCGCTGTTGCCCGAGCGAGCAGCCGCGCCGGGAGGACCGTGGCGCGAGCCATCGAGCGCAGGCGTCGCAAGAGAACGTATCAGCGGCGTCGCATGCTTGCGGAAGACGCCTCGCGCACAATGTACGCTGACGCTCAAGAAGACATGTGATGAGGAGAGCCAAATGCTCGTATTGAGCCGGAAGAAGCGAGAGCAGATCGTCATCAATGACGACATTCTCGTAACCGTGGTAGATGTCCGGGGCGATAGGGTCAGACTCGGTGTGGATGCCCCCAAGGACGTACCGGTGCATCGCCAGGAAATCCATGCGGCAATAAAGCGTGAGGAGGCACACAAGCCATGAATACAGAAGACTCGAAACCGTACAGGAAGCGGCTTATCGCCTTGCGAGCCCGGCTCCGGGGCGACGTAAGCCAGATGACCGACGCCGTGCTGGA
>JABMRB010000355.1 GCA_013202865.1 Candidatus Nealsoniibacteriota bacterium
GCCGCGTTGCGAGCGAACTTCGGCAACGCGAGCTACGTCCCTGCTGCCGGTGCGGCGGCCGTTCCCGAGCCGGGCACGATTGTGATGTTGCTGGGCGCCCTGGCCGGTTTGGCGCTGTTCGGCTGGCGTCGTCGCCGGGCGGCCTAGCGTATTGTCAAGCTTGATGTTTCGGGTAGCTGGATTCTTGCGCATCCAGCTACCCGCGTTTTGTTTCACGGCCTTTCGATCACCGGGGCGATCTTTACCCGCGGGCGGATCGGTAATTGATCGATGCCGGAAAACTCCGGGTCGTCCATCGCGCGAAGCTCCTTCTCGCCCAGGTACGGGCAGTTGGCGTCGACCTGGTTCAATTCTGCCCGGTTTTTGGTAACAGAAGCGGTTCTTGTTCCGCAGGAGGAATCCCGCCGGCTTGCCCGGCGGATTGTTCGGTTCCTTACTACAGTCTAGCTCCCTCCCTTCCCACTCTCCGCCCACGTTACGGCTCTATACTAATGGCATCCCTTGGCTGTGGAACAATAATGGAAGCGCCGAACAAGGCCTTCAACCGGACGCCTGACGGCGCCGGTTAACGCGGGTGCCCCGGTTTTTTCCTGAGAGGACTCGCTACTCCCATTCGACGTTGTCGGAAGAACGCCTGAGTGACGCCGTCGCAAGAGCGCAAGTGGCCCGAAAATGTGCCTGGAAGACGCTGGACCACTCTGATACAGTGGTACACGTATCGCTCTAGCTGTACGTTGAAAATGTAGGGCGGGTCGAAATGTTGCCTTTTGAGACCCCCAAATCAAGAAAAAGTGGTCAACATTTCCGTAACCTCAACAATGAAAACACTTTATGAGAATGCGAAGGTGACCGACTGTACATGTTCCACCGCAATGAGTCAAGGGGGTGATTCGCCGCGCAACTCGCGCCGCGACAACGACTTATGGCGCTGCCCGACTGCCGGAGACGACGGCCGCTTGGGCTGGGGGCGGTGAATAATCAGGTTCGCGGCGGTCGACCATACGAGGTCGTGCAACGTAACCCTTGGCCACACAACACGTTCTGAACATCCACCAAACACGCGTGCCGGCAATTATTGCACTTCGACCCCAAAAACCGGGGAAACAATAGACCCCCTCGCGGTACTTTGCTAAGCAGCTCAAACTGAAAAAGTGCAGTGGAAAACTGGCCACTCGCGTTCGATTCCGACGCGAGCCGCGGGGCTTGCCCCCGCGCTTTCGTCGCGCCGGGGTGAACCCGGCGGCTCGCTGACGGTTCGCACAAGGTTCGCGACGACCCCGCCGTGTATTCACGGCGGGCTAAATGCGGACGCCCTACCAATTCAAGTCCGTGGCTTCTTCCCAGTGCTCGTAGAGGACTTGCAACGCCTCCTTGACCTCGGTGATCTCCGTGCTGATCTCGCGGACGCGTTCGCCGTCGCGGTGCGTGTCGCCGTCGGCGAGTTCCTCGTGCAACTCCTCTAGACGCGACTCGCGCTGGAATATCTCGTCCTCCAGATCGCTCACCTTGCGGTACGGGAAGCTGCGCTTCTTAGGCGACGTCTTATCCGGCCGGCCGTCGTTGCGCGGCGACTTGCCCGCCTTGGCCAATGGCGACGTCTTGCCCGACGGGGACGTCTCTTGCTGGTTGACCATCCGTTGATACGTCTCGTAGTTTCCTTCGACCACGCGGACCCCACCCGGCTCGACGACCAACAGGCGATCGGCCACGCGGTTGACGAAGAACCGGTCGTGACTCACAAACAGCACGGTCCCCTCGAACGCCATCAGCGACCGTTCCAAGGCGTCGCGGGCCCAGAGGTCGAGGTGGTTGGTCGGCTCGTCGAGTACCAACAGATTGGCGTCCGTGGCGGCCAGCCGGGCCAGCGCCGCACGGCACCGTTCGCCGCCGCTGAGGCTGCCGACGTCTTGCAGCGACGTGTCGCCCACCAGGCCGAACCGGGCTAGCAGGTCGCGCCGCTGTTGTTCGTTGAACTGCTTACGCGGCGGGCGGACGACCTCGACCACCGGCGTGCGATCGTCCAACTCGGCAAGCTGCTGATCGAAATAGCCCACTTCCACGCCCGTGCCCGTATGCACGTCGCCACGGTCCGGCTCGACCAGCCCCAGCAGACACCGCAGCAGCGTCGTCTTGCCGCAACCGTTGGGCCCCAACAGCCCCCACCGCTGGCCGCGCGTGATCTCGAACGAAAGGTCGTCGAACAGCGGGCGGTCGTAGGCCTTCGTCAGATGCGCCGCCCGCAGCACAATATCGCCGCTTCGGGCACAAGGCGGGAAGCCCATCACCGGGGTTTCGATCTTCCGCGGAGGTTCGACCGGTTCGATTCGGGCGAGCTTCTTGCGACGGTCCTCGGCCTGGGCGTGCTTCTGGCCGTACTTGTTGCGGCGGATGAAATCCGTGGTCTTGGCGATCTCGATCTGCTGCTTGTCGTACGTCCGACCCTGGACCAGCAGTCGCTCCTCCTTCTGACGCCAGTAGGCCGAGAAGTTGCCCGGGTAGCTGTCCACCGTACCGCGGAACAACTCGAGCGTGCGGTTGGCCACCCGGTCGAGGAAGTAGCGGTCGTGGCTGACCAGCAACATGGCGGCCGAGCTCTCCAGCAGAAAGCTCTCTAGCCATTGCGTCGCCTCAATGTCGAGGTGGTTCGACGGCTCGTCCAACAGCATCAGATTCGGCTCGGCCAGCAGCAGCTTGGCCAGCAACAGCCGGTTCTGCTCGCCGCCGCTGAGCGACTCGACCGGCTGCTGAAAGCTCTCCGACGCAAACCCCAAACCGCCGAGCACCCGTTCGATCTTGTGGTCGAGATTGTAGGCGTCGCGGCGGTGCAACTCGTGTTGGAGGTGATCGTACCGGGCAGCCAGGCGGTCGTGTTCCGATTGATCGGCGGAGTCGGCCAGACCCTCGGCCACGGCCAGCGACTCGCGTTGCAGCTCGACCAGGTCGGCCATGCCGCTGTGGGCTTCTTTCCAGAGCGTCTGGCCCGGAGCAAACTGCGGCTGCTGTTCGAGGTAACCCAAATGGACCGACGTATGCGGCCGGCAAGAACCGCCGTCCGGCTCCTCCCGCCCGGCAAGGATCCGCATCAGCGTCGTCTTGCCGCTGCCGTTGGGCCCCAGCAGGGCAACCCGCTCGCCGGGGCGGACGTCAAACGTCACGCCGTCGAGGACCGGCTCGGGCCCGAAGTGCTTTTGGATGTTTTCGACGCTCAGGAGGATCATCAGTGTTGTTTGCTCAGGGGGGGTGCGAAGCCGCAAGCGGCAAACCCTCTATGTTACCGGCAAACTTGGGCTCGGCCAACGGGAGGCCAAAACTATTGACACGCCCCGGCAGCGGGGTTAGGCTGAACATGGTAGCTCGTGTCACCAGACCGCCAGGAGGAAAGCCGATGAACCGCTGGCCGATGAACCGCTTGATCGTACAGATGTTGCTGCTGGGGACACTCTTGTTAGCCACATCGCGGGCAACGGCCGACGACGACCGCCGCGCGGCTGCGGCCAAGAAAGACCCCGTGGCGATGGTTTTCAGCTTGCCCAAGGGGTTGGTCCTCACGCCTAAGGAGATGGAGTACGCCAACAGCGTCCGCTCGATGCTGGAGCCGCAGCTTCGGGCCGCGCTGAAACGAGTCGAGACGGGCACCAGCAAGGAAGAGAAGCTCAAGGCCGCTAAGGAAGTCAGGCAAGTCAAAGAGCAGGTCCAAGCCGCCGTCAACAGTATCCTCCAAGCCCGGTACGCGGAGGCGATGAAGGAAGCCGCCAAACGTCAGGCCGAGGCGCGAAAGAAGGCGGCGGCCCAGCGGCAGAAGAACAACAAGAAAAGAAGAAAAAACGCAAGCGATAGCCGCCGTGCCACAAGAAAAGGAAGGAGGGTGCCGCCGGCAACAGGAGGCTGGCGACACCCCAATAAGGTGGGAACTTTCGAGGCGGGATCGTCGGGCGGTTATCGAGAACCGGCCTGGCACGGCCGGTCGGAGGGCTTGGGTTCTACTGGCGATCGACACGCTGAACGATCGCTCTAGCCAGCAAACTTAATCGGATCGTTGCATCAGACATATCCAGAGAAGCCATGCCCGCCGGCAGAACCGGCAAGTTGCGAAAACATGGCGCAGCTTGCCTAGATTTACAGTTGAGTGAGGAGCGGCGAATCCTCGCGACCGGTGCGATTGCGATTGAAAAGCCCGTCGATTGCATCGACGGGATCCCCCGGATGCAATCCGGGGGCTTTTTCGAGGTGGCTGCGATGGGCCCATCGCGATCCCGGACAGTACACGTCAATACGGCTTGTACACGCCCGGCACCGGCACCGGGTAGTTGCCCTGCTGGTCCGGCAGTACGGGCGGATTGGCGTCCCATGCAAACTGCTCGGGCATCTCGTCCGGGCCGCGGGCCACCGCTTCGTCCCAAAGCACCACTTGCCCGCTGTAGGTTGCCATCCGGCCGAGCACGGCCGTCATGCTGCTGGTGGCGCCGAACCAGCCTTCGTTGTACTTCAGGTCGTTGCGCAACGCGTCGATCAGATCGACGTGCTCCTGGGCGTGCCCGCTGACCTTCGGACCGGTATATTCCCAAGCATTCTTGCCGATGATCGTGCCGCCGGTGTCGGCCACGCCCTCGGTGCCGTGGGCGTAACTGCCGCCGGCCCGCCAAGCGCCGGGGATGTGACGGCACTGGCTGAACATCTTGGTGCCGTCGTCGTAGGTGTATTCGACGAAGTGGTGGTCGTAGATCTGGCCGTGGTCCTTGCCCTTGCGGACTTCGCGCCCGCCCATGCCGTTGGACTCGATCGGATGGGCCTGCTTGAGCCAATTGGCCCGATCGAGCAGGTGGACGTGCTGCTCGACGATGTGGTCGCCGCAGAGCCATACGAAGTAGAACCAGTTGCGCATCTGGTACTCC
>JABMRB010000356.1 GCA_013202865.1 Candidatus Nealsoniibacteriota bacterium
GCGGGCGATCTTCCGTGGGCCTTGAACTTCCGCAATCCGCCTATTTTGCCGTGCTAATCGGCGGTCCCGAGGGGAAAACAGGGCTCTTGTCTTGCTGAGGCGTTCATGGCTGCCAGCGGGAATTGCTGGCAACAGAGCGAGGTTCGGGCAAGCGGTCCCGGCGTGCGTCTGTGTGAACGTGTCCTCGCTGGATAGGTGGGCGTTGCCAACAGGATCGTGGCGTGGCGAGCGGTTGTCCCCGTTACATAATTTCAAACCAAGAAACTATTTCCAAAAAGCTGGGGGGTGGGTCCCATACGCACCCTCACACCAACTCATCCAGGTCCTTTCTTCTTCAGCGCCAACAAAGACGCCCCAACAGACCCAAACGGGCGGCGGGAAGGGCTGAGTGGGACAGGCTCATGACACAGTTCGTTTGTGAGCAAAGGGAAAGCATGAACGCAACGTCCGATCGTGGCTGCGAACAACCTACCCCTCAAACAACTCATCAATGTCCGGCATGAAGCTGTCGATTGCCTGTTGCGTTTCCTCGGGGAAGAGATGCCGATAGCGCCGCCGCATCTCTTCGGTCTGGTGCCCCATCCATTGGTCAATAATGGACTGGCTGACGCCCCTCATCGCCAAGTTGCTGGCGAAGCTGTGCCGGAAGACATGGAAGCCGCGAACCACCTGCCATTTCGAGCCCTTCAAGACTCGCTCAAAATGATCCTTTGCCTGGTCTTTGGACACGGATTCCGGATGAGGGGACTTGGCACGGCTGCGAACCATGTCCGGCGGTACTGCGATCGTATAAGGCCCCCCAGGATGACGCTCGAACCAATCTTCCATGATTGGCTGCAGCAAGCGATGGACCTTTACATGCCTAAACGACTCGCTCTTAGACTGATCTCGCTTCTTCTCTCGGATCATCACCAGTCCCCTCTCGAAATTGAAGTCGGCACGTTTCGAGCGGATGATCTCCGAGCGTCTTGCGCCCGTGAAAGCAGCGATAGCGAACATCGGGTAGACAAACGGCTGTAACGCGTTCTTTGCAACATGCGCCAGCAAGCCAAGGATCTCCTTCCCTCGCAGGAAAAGGCAATCCCACAGTTGACGCTCTTCTTCCTCGCTGTGCTGACTCTGCCTGATGACTGCCTCAATCTCGTTCCAGGTGAGCAAGGGTGGCTTGGCGGCAGACTTTGGGACAAATACGTGCCCGACCGGGCAATCGCCCTCGGCGTACTGCCGCGACCCTGCAAAGGCCCAAAGCTGCTTGAAAGTTTGCAGTTCCTTGCTGACGGTGGTTGGCTGGACTGGCTTTCCTCGCTGGCCGGGTTCGGAAAGACGGCAATTGACGTAGTGCTGCACTTCTGCTGCTCCGATGGAACGGATCGTCGCGTTTGGCTTGAGAAGCCGCATGAGATGCCTCGTGTGGGTGCGTTCCGTGTTGATCGACGACTGTGCTTTCGCTCCTTTGGGAATGGCCTCAAAGTATTCGTCGCAAACTTTTGTTAGAGCGATGCCTGGCACCAGCTTTGTCTCGCCGGTCACCCTGCCCCCCGATAGAATGAATACGCCTGCATCGTCGTGGGTAGCCCGGGCCGGGACAGCCAGGAATCCCTGCTTGATGAGTCGAAGGGTCTCCTCGACGCGGGCCTTGGCCGCCTCAGCCACGCCCCGGTCTGTTGTGAACAGGGAGCGGCGGTACCTGCGACCAGCAAATCGCCAGCGCAGCCGATAGATGCCGTTCGCGGGATCGCACTCCAGGCTGGCCATCTCTCGCCTCAATGGTCCACTTATGGTCCGCGACGTGTGGTCTCGGTCCAACGCCGAACCAACATCCGACCAACATCGCCATCGGAATTGGACCATATATGGACCATATTCGTCAAGGGGTGGTCGGGGCACAAGAGAAAAGGACTTGCACCTGTTGGTGTAAGCCCTTGCTGCAAAACCACTTACGTAAGTGCCGAAGAGAAGATTTGAACTTCCACCTCCCGAAGGAGACTAGGTCCTGAACCTAGCGCGTCTGCCAATTCCGCCACTTCGGCAATCGGTTTCCCGACGATCCTCTGTTTTTAGAACGTTTCGCCCGGCAATGCAAGCCCCCCGGCAGATCCGCCCCAAGTGCCATGTCGTAGCCACGGTCGCCAGACCGTGGAAGTCCCGCACTCTGTAGCTGAATTCGCAAAAATTCAGTCCTTGCCGCATTCGACTGAATTCTTGCGAATCCAGCTACCCATGATTCTCAGCCGTTCGTGGCACGGCCAAGAAAAAACTGCTGCCCCCACTCGGGGGGCAGCAGTCGTCCGGTGCTCTAGGCAACTGCATCCACGGCTCCACTGGTGCCGTGGAAAGGTCGAGGGGCACTAGCCGCTAGGCGGCGGAGGTACATCACTGTTGTTTCGGGTGATAAAGAACATATAGGCCGCCACGTCCATGTCGATGCTAAGCGAACGGGCACTGCCGTCCGCGAAGACATGATTCACGACACTCGTGTGGTCGCTACTGGGGCCGTAGAACGGCATACTTTGGAACTCTTCCCGGTAGGTATCGGCCACGTCGTCAAGGTACGGGCTCTGCTCGTAGTCGTGGTTCATATAGGTACGATTGCTCTCGGCGTCAATTAGCGACTCCTCGTTCCACCTGTTTGCCACGAAGCCCTGCGGACTTGCGTACCTGTATTCACCCTCACCCTTGTCTATGAAGAAGCTCTCGCCTCCCAGTTCGGCAACAGGGATGCCGACCACGGCGGTTTCGGTGCCCATGGTCCACCGGGAGCGATACTGTTCTTTGCTTTCGGCCAGCAGGATCGTGTTTGACTCGCCGTCCCGGCTAAACGCGCCGTGACCGTGCTTCGAACCCGGGTAGATGGCACCGTCCGGATGGACGACCCGCGGGTTGTCCTGGGGTCCATAGAAGGGCGTCTGGCCCGTATTGTTCGTTGCCACGTAATAACTCTCGATGTGCGTGGCGGTCATCGCCTTGTAGTTGGTAATGGCTTCCAACTCCGTTTCCGGATCGACGTACCGATTGCCCCCGAACGTGGGGCACACGAACGTGTCGATCGAAGTGGCCATCGCCGTATGGTGTGCGTTGATCGACCTCTCGGTCTCCTCCGTCGGCCACCCCTGCTGGATGTCCAGCGTATCGTGCAACGCCGAGTTGCCGACGTAGGGCAACAAGTCGACGCACCAACTCCAGCCCGTCCCCGGATACTCATTCATGACAACGTTGTTGTCATTCTTCGACACCCGGCACGATGCCGGGAACCTTCGCCAGGCGCCTTCGACGTTCTCGAACGCCACGACCAATTGGTGCATGTTGTTCAGGCACTTGGCGCGGTAACTGGCCTCTCGCACCTTCTGAATCGCTGGAAGCAGAAGTGCGATGAGGATGCCGATGATGGCAATCACCACCAGCAGTTCGACGAGGGTAAACCCTCGCCTGACACGTGTTGTGACCATGAGATCACCTCCGTAAGAAAAATGAATGAGAAAACGCTCGCGGTGTACGCCACCGCTACAATAAAAAATACACGGAATAAGTAAAAATGAGACACGCTAGGATATGGGCCACGTTCTCTATCCGATTCCGGCACCGTGGAGAAGTCCAGCGAAAGCGGACGCTCTCCACAGTCCTTTGCATTGTATCGGACGTCCGAGGACCTTGTCAAACGACTTTTTGCGTTTATCGTGCCACCCGTGGGGGGTTGCGCCGCGTGTCCTGCGGTTCTGCCGCGAACAGGCAAAGCGTATCCACCCCAGCGGACCGGACAGCACCCCTTGATGGTGCCGCATCGCACCCGTCCCTTTGCCGCCCTTTCTTGACAGGACACTCCCGGTAGTGAGAATGTGGCGAAGGATTCGCCATGACCGCAGAAGTCAACGTGATCGCCGGACCACCCCGCAGTGGTAAGACCCAGCGTCTGCTGGTCCGCTACCGCGAGCTGCTGGCCGAAAACACACCCGGGGTGGCGCTGTGGCTGGCACCGACCTGGCGGGCAAAGGCCCAGTTGTGCGACCGGCTCATGGACGGGCCGTGCGACGCGTGTTTCAGCCCCGGCGTGATGACCTTCGAGGGGTTCGCCGAGACGGTGCTACAATCGGCCGACGAACCGATCCGCCCCATGCCGCGGCTGATGAAGCGTCAACTGGTCCGCCGCCTGATCGACGAACATCTCGCCGCCGGCCGGCTGAAGCACTTCCTCGCGATCGCCCGAACCGGCGGCCTGGTCGAACTGATCTGCGAGTTCATCAGCGAGCTCAAACGCCTGGAGATCTGGCCGGAGCATTTCTTCGAGGCATGCCGGGCACGCGGGATTACCGACAAAGACACCGAACTGCTGGAAATCTACGACGAGTATCAGCGCCGGTTGCGAGAGCATCAACTCTACGATCCCGAGGGCCGCTTCTGGTCGGCCCGCGATCTATTGAGCAAGACAGACCCCGCACAGCAGTCGTCCGCCAAGCAGCCGCTAGCGAACCTGCGGCTGGTCGTTGCCGCCGGCTTCACCGATTTCACGCGGACGCAGCACGAGATCCTGCAGATCCTTGCCGGGCGGATCGACGAGTTGGCCGTCAGCCTGCCGCTAGAGCCAGTGCCGCCGGCAGCGGGGACGCTGGTGCCACGGCGGCGGGACCTGTTCGCCAAGTCGACCGCGACGCTGGCCGAGTTGCAGCGGCGGCATCCGCGGTTGAACGTCCATTGGCAGCCCGCAGCGGCGCGGTCCGACTGGCCGGCCATGGCCCATCTGGAGAAGCACGTCTTCGGCGACCCGCGGCAACAGCGCCCCACATCGGACACCGCCCGGATCGAGATCCTTGCCGCTGCCCGGCAACGGGGTGAGGCCGAGTGGATCGGCGCTCGAATCAAACGGCTGTTGACCCGGGGCGATCCGGACCGTGGTGGGCAGGCCGTTCGGCCGGGCGAAATCGCCATCGTCTTCCGCTCGGCACAGGACGCCGATTCTCCGATCGCCGAAGTGCTGACGGAACTGGGCGTTCCCTTCGCGTTGGAGACGGGCCAGACGCTCGACCGATCGCCCGCATTGGCCGCACTGGTGACGTTGTTGCGGCTGGACACCGAAGACTGGGCCCCGGCCGACCTGCTGGCCGTGCTGCGCAACAACTACTTCCGCCCCGACTGGCCCGAGTGGCACCACGGCAGGACGGTCGCAACCGCCGAGCGGATCATCCGCCGCCTCCAGATCGCCCGAGGTCGAGAGCACCTCTTCAACGCACTCGAAGCCACCGGCTCGCTGCAACAGGGACTTTCTGATACGGTGGTCGTGCTGCGGCGGCTAGCGGCAGCGTTGGAAGATTTGCCGCAGAAAGCTTCGCCCGGCCAGTGGGCCAAGGCGTGGCAGCGGTTGGCGCGCGAGACCGGGCTGGCGGCCGTTGCCGAAGAGGATCTGCCCGAGCGGCTGCAAGTCGGGCTCTCCGACCGACAGGCTTGGGCGCGGATGACCGACGCGATGGACTCCGGCGACACGCTGGCCGATTGGCTCGAAAGTCAACCACCCATGCTCGACCGTCGCGAAGCACTGGCGGCCTTGCAAGACGTGTTGACCACCGAGCGGGTCGGCTTCGGTGGCGACGAGTCGGGCCGTGTGCGCGTGCTCTCGGCCGTCGCCGTTCGGGCGTTGCGGGTGCCGTATCTCTTCCTGGCCGGGCTCTCGGAACGGGCCTTCCCGCCACCCGAGCGGCAGGACCCGCTCTACAGCGAGGCCGAGTCCCAGCAACTCATCGAACAGGGCCTGCCGCTGGTCGCGCGAACCGAGCGGAACCGGGCCGAGATGCTGCTCTTCTACGAGGTAATGACCCGGGCGACGCAACGTCTATGGCTGAGCTACCCGGCCCTGGACGAGTCGGCCCAGCCGCTGCTGCCCAGTCCGTTTCTCGAAGAGGTCGAGCAAGCGTTCGGCACCGAGGGCATTTCGCGGATCGAGTGGACCGATCTGAGTCCCGTGCCGGCCGGCGACGACCCGCTCAGTGAAACCGAGTTCCGCATCATGGCAACGTCCTCGGCCATGGCGGGAAACGTGGCAATGTTGGCCGGTCTGATCGGTCACGACCGGCAGCGTGCCGTTGCCGGTGAAGACGGCACGCCATGTGCGGCCGAGAACCTCCTGGCCGGTTTGCAGTTGACGCACCTTCGCCGCGGCCGCGAGCATTTCTCCGCGGCCGAAGGGATGCTCCCCGGCAAGGACGTGCAGCGAGATCTGGCCCAGCGGTTTTCCGTGGAGCGAACCTACAGCGCGACCAAACTGGAGCAATACGCCGCCTGTCCGTATCGGTTCTATCTGGATAGCGTGTTGAAGTTGAAGCCGGTCGAGGAACTGGCGCTCTCGGTCGACCACGCCCAGCGAGGCCTGCTTGCACACGATGTGCTGGCGGCGTTGCACCGGCGGATCAACCGGTCGCTTGGCCGGGCCGCCTCGCCACTGGAGGCCGACGCCGACGACTATGCCCGGCTGCTCGGCGAAGCCATCGAAGAGGTGCTCCCGCCAGCCAGTGTCTCGGGATTCCGGGCCGCCTTGCGCGAGATCGACCGCCGCTGGACGCTGCGCTGGATCGGCGACTATCTCGATCAACACCGCCGCTACGACAAGCTATCGCAGCAGTGCGACACGCCGCTCGTGCCCGAGTTCTTCGAGGTCTCTTTCGGCCGCGAAGGCGAAGAACTCGACCCGCCGTCGACCGACCGGCCGCTGGAACTGCCCGCGGCCGGGCATTCGATCCGGCTGGCCGGCCGCATCGACCGGATCGACACCGGCAGCATGGCCGGCCGCTGCGTGTTCAACGTGATCGACTACAAGACGGGCAGCCCGAAGACGTTCAAGCTCGAATCGGTCGTCCGCGGCACCATGCTGCAACTGCCCGTCTATGCCCTGGCGGTCGCCCGGCTGTTGTTGGACGATCGCTCCGCCGTCCCGTGGCAGATCGGCTACTGGCACGTCCGCCGGCGCGGGTTCACCGCCAAACCGCTTCACGCACGCCATGGCGACGAACTGGTGCCCGAGTCGCTCTGGAACGAAATGTGCGAAGCCCTGCCCGGCACGATCGCACGCTTGCTCGACGGGATTCGGCAAGGGGAGTTCGCCGTCTACAACGAAGACGAACACTGCACGGGCTACTGCCCCTTCGCCACCGTCTGTCGCATTCATCAGATCCGCGCCTTGGGAAAAACATGGGCAGGCAATACGCGACAGGGCGAGACATGACAGGGCGAGACATGACAGGGCGAAAACCACAACTAACCGATCAGCAGCACGCGGCCGTCACGGCACGCGACGTTTCCGTTGCGCTTTCGGCGGGTGCCGGGTGCGGCAAGACGTTCGTGCTCACCGAGCGGTTCCTTGCCTGCCTGGAACCGAAAGACGGCAGCGGCGACGGGGCCGCCCGGCTGAGCCAGTTGGTGGCGATCACGTTTACCGAACGTGCCGCCCGCGAGATGCGCAACCGGATCCGCACGGCCTGTCGGCGGCGGATGCTCGAAGCCGACGGCGATCTGCCCGGCAACTTGGCTGCCTATTGGCTCGGCCTGTTGCGCGAATTGGATACGGCGCGGATTAGCACGATCCACTCGTTCTGCGGCTCGCTGCTCAGGACCCATGCCGTGGAAGCGCGGCTCGACCCGCAGTTCCGCGTGCTCGATCAGGCACAGGCCCAGACGATGCTCTACCGCGTGCTCGACGCGGCGCTCCGCGATCGGTTGGCCGACGGCGACGATGCGACCATCGATCTGGTCGCCCAGTTCGGGCTCGATCAACTCCACCAGTCGATCCGCACGTTGCTCGGCCGGCGGCAGGACATCGATTGGGACGCGTGGCAGGCAGAAACGCCCGAGGGGCTCGTCGCCCGCTGGGAGGATTATTGGCGCAACGAAGTGCTGCCGCGAGCCTTGCGGCAAGTCGCCGAGTCGCCCGCCGCGCGGACCGTGCTGGAGATCGCCCGGCAGAGCCCGACTTCCAACGCGAAGATGCAACAACGGTTCGACGCCCTGCTGGAGCATCTTCCCGGGCTGTGCGACGCCGCCGATTCTGGGGCAAAGCAAGGGGTGGCTGGGGCAAAGCGCAGCGGTGCCCCAGACGAACATGAATCTAGCGATGCCCCCGAGAAACACGAGTCTGGGGCACCGCTGCGCTCAGCCACCAGCCACCCGGAAGGCCACCCGGAAAGCCACCTCGAAGCGATCAAGGAAAACGCCCGCGTCCAAGGTGGCGGCGGCAAGAAGGCCTGGTCGGACGAATCGACTTACGAGCAGTTCAAGACGGCCGCCGAGCAGTTACGCAAGGCGGTCGAGCGAGTTGCCAAGTACACGAGCTTCGACGCCGAAGCGGCCCGCGGCACCGCCGAGACGGCCCTGCAATTGCTCGACGTAACCGCTGCCGTGGCCGGCCGCTACGATCGGCGGAAGCAGGAGCTGGGCGTGCTCGATTTCGACGACCTGCTGATCCGTGCCCGGGAGTTGCTCACCGGCGACGAACATGCGGCGGTCCGCCGGCGGCTGGCCGCACAGATCAAGCTCTTGCTGGTCGACGAATTCCAGGACACCGATTCCTTGCAGGTCGGATTGGTCGAGGCGCTTTGCAGCGACGAACTCACCCGGGGCAAGCTCTTCTTCGTGGGCGACTA
>JABMRB010000357.1 GCA_013202865.1 Candidatus Nealsoniibacteriota bacterium
GTTACGCGGAGAACGTCATCGCCGTGTTCACCATCGTGGGCGCCTCGTTCGGCCCGATTTGCGGCGCGATGATGGCCGACTACCTGCTAGCAGGGCAAAAATGGGCCGGCCCGCGAGCCGGGTTCAACCCGGCAGGGTGGATCTCCTGGGCCGTCGGTTTCGCGGTCGGTGCGTACGACCTGGTGGCCGGCGCCATTGAGGGCCTCAGTCCGGTGAACATCCCCTGTCCGCCGATGGCGGCCTTGATCGTTGGGTTCGTGCTCTACGTCATCCTGGCCAAGGCCGGGCTGGAGAGCAAGAAACTCGAAATGCCGGAAACGGCCAAGTAGGCCAACCGGAAAGAGAAAAACTCAACGCGGCCCGTTGCGACGGGCCGCGTTTTTTTGCGCTTCGCTATTTAGCCCGCCGTGAATACACGGCGGGGGTGCGTTCGTATTTAGCCCGCCGTGAATACACGGCGGGGAATCTGTGGCGGGATGCGCGGCGACCCCGGGTGTGTTCACCCGGGGCTAAGTAGCTACTTGACGTCCACGATTGCTTCGGTGAATTGCGGCAGGTTTCGTTGGCCGTATTGCACGTCGATCGGCACCACGTAACGGCCCGACGGAACGCCCATTGGTATATCGAACTCGATCGGCAACGGCTTCTCCGCCTTGGCCGGCACGTCGAGCTTGCTCCATGACGTGCGAGCGGGGCCGAGGGCTTTCGGTAGCACGGCGCGGCAGCGGACCGTGTTCGGCTTCGTCGAATGGTTGGTGACCACGACCCCCAGCCGCACCCGCTCGCCGGGCCGGACCTGCTGTGTGTACGGATGGCAGCGGACCCACGAGGCATCCGTGCCGTAGTTAGCGTGATCCCAGGGCACCAACTCGCCTAAGAGCTTCTCCCGCCGGTCGAGGTTCTTCCGCATAAAGCGGATCTCCTCGGGCGTAAACGTGAACGCGTCGGCCACGTGGCAGTTGAAGATGTGCGTGGGCCGAAGCTTCTCGATCAGCGAGATGCAATACTGAAACCCCACGCCGCGGCCGAGCCAGTTGCGGTTCTGTGCACAATAGTCGTCGATGCCGGCCATGGTGTGCGAATCACCCACGAAGAACATCCGCAGCTCGCCCGACTCGACCAGCAGGGCGTCGTGATAGAGCGTCTGGCCCGGATAGTTGTAGGCCGTGAGCTTGAACTCGTGCCACTGCCACGACTGCCCGTCCTCGCTGCGCCGGTCGACGCGGATCGGATCGTTAGCCAGGCAAGGCAGCCGCCACGCCGCGGGTTTGGTCAATACCTCGGCCAGACGACGGTCGGCAAAGCAAGGGCAATCGAACTCGCGCTGAAACGCGCCGATGCCGGCCGTGTGGTCGTTGTGGTAGTGTGTTACCCAGAGCCCGTCGATGCTCTTGATCTCGCCCCGATCGAGCATTTTCTTCAACCGCTCGACGACACTCGCGGACCCGGCGTCCATCACCAGCGCGGCGCCGGTTTTGGAGACCAGCATCCACGTGGTGCCGAAGTGGCGCAGACAGTCCGGCGGTTTCACGCCCGGGCGAATCGGCATCTGCCCGGCCCGGCCGGCGTAGTCGGTGAACAGCTCTGGGAAGTAGTGCCGCAACGCGCTGATAGCCACGTAGTTCTCGTAACACGTCTCGAAGCGCACAGCCAATGTGTTGATCGCCTTGGCCGGGTCGCTCATTAAACGCCCGTGCGACGGAACGAGCATGTCCGGGTGCAGGTCCTTGATGCGTCCGAGGCTCTCGACCAAACGCCACCGGTCGCCCATGAACCCGTGATAGGCCCCGATCCGCCGGTCGCCCTTGGCGAAGCCCTTTTGCAGGCTGTAGACGTTCCAGACCTGGCCTTCGTCGTAGATGCAATCGCCCGAGAAGACGACCCGCTTGCCGTCAACCTCGACCAGGTAACTGACCGCGCCGTTGGTGTGCCCCGGCGTATCCAGCACGCGGATCTTCGCCGGGCCGAACGTCAGCTCGTCTCCGTCGCTGTAGGCCTCGTCGACCTTCAACGGCTCGGTGAGTGTCAACGGACTCGGGCGGTAGCTGGCCGAAACGCACCAGAGCTTCTTCTCGTCGTTCCAATAGCTGGTCGGGTTGGCAAACAACTCCCTTTCTGCCTTAGGCACACCGATGCGTGTTCCCCCGGCGGCCAGATCGTACGCCCCGCAGGCCTGATCGCGATGGTGGTGCGTGAAGACGACCTGCACGACCTTCTTGATCCCCAATTTCGGCAGCGCCCCGGTCACGGTTCCGTCGCCGCAGTCGATCAGCAACGCCCTCGGGCCGTCGCGGACGATCCCCACGTTGATCGGCCCATGGTAGACGGCCAGATGTTCGGACAGTTCGGTTACCTTGCCGTCTGCCACCGGAAGGCCGACCGCCAGGGCAGACACCGTAATGAGAACAGCAACACCGAGAGTGAAGTGCCATCGGGGTAGACGGTCAGACTGCGTGCGATAGCGTATGTCGGGCATGACGTTCTCCCTCGTTTTGTTTGAATATCGAATATCGAACAGGGAGTGTTGAAGTGTGAAGTATCTATAGGCCACGTCAAGAACACTTCATACTTCAACACTCCTTGTTCGACATTCGATATTCA
>JABMRB010000358.1 GCA_013202865.1 Candidatus Nealsoniibacteriota bacterium
ATCTTCCTGTTGCGCCGCGGGACCATGCTCACCCCGCCCAACGAGGCCGGCATCCTCGAAGGGATCACCCGGGAGGCGGTCATCGAGCTGGCCGGGCAGTCGGGCGTCGAGGTCCGCGAGGTCGCGCTGACCAAGCACGACGTCTACATCGCCGACGAGTGTTTCCTGACCGGCACGGCGGCCGAGGTGATCCCGGTAGTCAAGGTCGACAGCCGCCCGATCGGCGACGGCGTCCCCGGTCCGATCACCCGCGACCTGATCGACCGCTTCCACAAGCTGACGCGGAGCTAGCCGCTTGCGGTCTAGCGACGACGGTTTCCAGAGACGCTTAGAGAAGAAGTTGGGCCGCGTCCTCAGACGCCAGAAACCTGGTCCGAAGAAGGCCGGATGAAGATAATTGTGTATGGTGTCCCCTCCCTGAAAGAGTCTTCTGTGTCAAGGAAGGCTTTGACCTAGGTTTCTGCAATTGGGCGTGCAAAGACGGGAAGTATACTGAAGACGATGACATGGTAGCATTCTGGGAAGACGTAATGAAAGAGACCCGTCGGCTGGAACGGTATCGATATGAGCAGGAGAAAGGCTTCGGGTGGGTACCATGGACTCCAAAGTATTGAGTTGCATCTCGCGATGCGCGCTAGTAGCAACTCGCGCGACATTCTGGTGCGCGTTCGCAGCCTTGCTGCTATGCCATTTCTTTCCGGATGGAAGTAGAATCCGTATTGCACTTGCGGAATTAGCAATTCTCGCGATCGTCCTCTTCGTGCCCAGCTTGTTGATATATCTGTTCTTTGAGCTGCTTGCCCAAGGATATTGCGGAAGACCGTCGCAGCGATCAAAGGGGACGCGACGCGTTTCTGATCCCGAGCCAACAAAGGAGGACATTGCTACTAGGGGGAATGCTGGGGGTACGGCGGAATCGGGGGCAGACCGAGATTAGTTCTACAGCAAGACTTAGCCAGAATGCCCCCAACATATTGCGATGCTAGCAACGCTGCCCTGCCCCAGCGGATTTGATGTCGTACTGTAATGGGGGTCAGGCCGTGAACAATGAATAGTGGGTGATGGAGCCGGCCGCGGGTGGCAAAGCCACGAGAGAACAGGTGACAACACTGGTCCTCTTGTGACTTTGTCACCCCGACGTTTTTCCGACAACACGTATTGAAGTGGCAACGTCTGCTGCGGAAAACACGTCGGGGCCACCCGCGCAGGATGAAACAGACGCCACCTGATTTGCATTCCTCTACCACGGCCTGTATTCTGGGGTCCTGTTGTCGGTCGAACTCGTGTCTTCCTGCCCGTTGCGACTTGCCATGAAAACCACCTCCCCGCTCACCGCCGTCCTGCTAGTTCTCGTTCTACAAACCGTTGCGCCGGCCGACGACTGGCCCCAATGGCGCGGCCCGAACCGCGACGGCGTTTGGCGGGAAACGGGCATCGTCGATAAGTTCGACGCACCTGAAATCAAGCCCCGATGGCGCGTGCCGATCGCCGGGGGATACTGCGGACCGACCGTGGCCGATGGCCGGGTCTACGTCGCCGATCGGGTGACCGAACCGCGACAGATGGAACGCGTCCATTGCTTCGAGTGGAAATCCGGCAAGAAGCTGTGGACGCACGAGTACGACTGCGAGTATAAGATCAGCTACACGGCCGGGCCCCGGGCGTCGATCACCGTCGACGACGGCCGGGCATACATGCTCGGGTCGATGGGCCACTTCTGCTGCCTCGATGCTGCCAGCGGCAAGCTCCTCTGGAAGAAGGACCCGGTCGACGATTTCCATGCCAAGGTGCCGATCTGGGGCGTGGCCGCGGCGCCGCTTGTCGAGGGTGAGTCGGTCATCCTGCAAATCGGCGGGGCCGACGGGGCGTGCGTCGTGGCGCTGGACAGGAAGACCGGCAAGCGGCGGTGGGCCGCGCTGGACGACCCGGCCTCGTATTGCGCGCCGATCGCCGTGGAGCACGTCGGCCGACGCGTGGTGGTCGTGCGAACCGGCACCCGGGCGGTCGGGCTCAACGCCGGCAACGGCGAGGTCTATTGGCAGCACGAACTCGGCTATGCAAAGTGGGTTATCGCGATCGCCACACCGGTCGTTTATGAAGATCGGCTCTTCTTCTGCTCCGTCGACAAGGGTTCGCTCGTGTTGCGGATGCTCCGTGACGAACCTCGCGTGGAGAAGCTCTGGTGGCGATACGGCCCGAACGAAAAACAGACCGACAGCCTCCAGTCGCTGATCGGCACGCCTTGCCTGATCGACGGGCACGCCTACGGGGCAAGTCTCTACGGGATGCTGCGGTGCATCGAACTGGAGAAAGGCGACCGCCTTTGGGCCAACGACACCGTAACCAGTCAGGCCCGGTGGGGTACCGTGCATATCGTCCGCAACGGCCGCCACGCATGGATGTTCAACGACCGGGGCGAACTGATCATCGCCCAACTCACGCCGCAAGGCTACCGCGAGATCGATCGGGCCACGCTGATCGAGCCGACCACCGGGCAACTCCGCCGCCGCGACGGCGTCACCTGGTCGCATCCGGCGTTTGCCTACAAGCACGTCTTCATTCGCAACGATGAAGCGCTCGTTTGTGCGAGTCTGGGTATGTAGGGTGCGTGCAACGCACCACAACACCCGATACCGGTGCGTTTCACGCACCCTACAAACTAGAAAAAGTACGCGATCACCACAAACCCGCCGACCAGCAAGACGCAAAACAGCACGGCAACCAACTCGAAGTACTTGTCGAGCAGTTCCTTGATGCTGGGGCCGAAGATGTAGATGCACGTGCCCACGGCAAAGAAACGCGCGAACCGCCCGATCACTGAGGCGAGCAGCAGCACCCACAACGGAGTCTGCAACGCACCGGCCGAGATCGTGAAGACCTTGAACGGGATCGGCGTGAATGCGGCAATCAGAATGGCCAGGAAGCCATATTCCTCGAAATAGCCGGCGGCCTGGTCGTAACGGCCCTCCGTCAGGCCGGGAATGCATCGGATGATAAGATCTCCCGAAGATTCCCACAGGAAGTATCCGATGGCCCAGCCCAGCGCGGCCCCGGCCACCGACCCCAGCCCGTTGACCAGTGCATAGTAGAACGAGCGTTTCGGCTTGGACACCGACAGGGCGATCTGCAAGGGGTCCGGCGGAATCGGGAAAAACGACGCCTCGGCAAACGAGAGCCCGAACAACGCCGGTGTGCCGTAAGGCGTCTCGGCCCAATGCAGGACCCAGAGGTAAAGCGATTTCATCTTCCGCGAACCGGCGCCCCAGATCCAGCAGACTCCACGCAGTATCCGCGTTGCAATTCCGCTAGAAGGAGCAGGCCGCGGGTCGGGCTTTGTCGACGGTTCTTGGGGCGGCGTGTCAGTCATCGGGAGCTTTGCGCGAGGCGTCGGGCCGGCCGATCGGGGGATCAGATCCGTCCGTCGCGTGCCAATTTCGAGAAAAAAACCAAACAAAACGGACGCACATTTTAACCATAGGCCACCGGCGACAGAATGTCAGTCTTGGGCAAAACCCCCTCTGTAGATGGGATCCACGCATGGCCCATGGGTTTCTATAGGCCGATTGTCCCCGGAAAACAAGGGGAAATCGCGTGGAAGTCCGCCTATTCCCCCCAAGGGCTCTGGGCTTTCTGATCGGGAGTATCCACCGAAATCGAATAAACTTTCCCGCCCATCTGCGGAATTGCCACCCACCAAGGTTGACTGAAGCAATTCCCGGCGTTAGAATGCTGATCGTTAATATGGGTTTCGCTGTACACTGAGAGAGGCTCGGCGGAGTCCGGAAACCTGGAGATCGACGTCCTGTGAAGGTTGCATCCGGATGCGTATGCATCGCGTAGGCGGCGAGATTATCGTCCAGGCCCCGGCGAAATTAAATCTGTTCTTCGAGGTGCTTGCCAAGCGAGAAGACGGGTTCCATGAGATTGAAACACTCATGTGCCCGATCGACTTATACGACACCCTGTACTTCCAGAAGGAGACGACCGGACAACTTGAATTGAAATGCGAGAGGGTTGGATCCGACGGGCTTGATGACGAAAGCCTCGACGAATTGCCCGAAGGGCGCGACAATATCGTCGTGCAGGCCGTTGAATTGCTTCGGCGGCGTTCGGGTGTTTCGGCGGGAGCGACGTTGCGACTTGTCAAGCGGATTCCCACGGCGGCTGGCTTGGGTGGAGGCTCCAGTGATGCCGCGGCCGCGCTAGTGGCGGCCAACGAAGCCTGGAACCTCGGCCTTTCACCAGCCCGGTTAGCTGTCGTTGCTGCGGAGTTGGGAAGCGACGTGCCTTTCTTCCTCGGCAGTGGACCGGCCGTGTGCCGGGGACGCGGCGAACGTATCGAGCCGGTGTCCGTGCCCTCGGTGCTACACGCCGTCGTGGTTCGCCCGCCCGCTGGGCTGTCGACCGCGGAGGTTTACAAGGCGTGTCGCCCGGCGGTTCGGCCGAAGAGTTTGGCGCCGTTATTAGAGGCCCTTTCGCAAGGTGATATGCGGCGAGCGGGCCGGTTGTTGTTCAACCGGTTGGAGCCGGTCGCCGCCGGGTTGTCGCCCTGGATCGAAACTCTGCAACGCGCGATGGCGCGGGAGGATTGTTTGGGGCATGGAATGAGCGGGAGTGGAACCTCCTACTTTGGGATTTGTCGGCACGCAGAGCAAACGCAGCGTGTCGCGAGACGTTTACAGGCAAGCGGCGTGGGAAGCGTCTTTGCAGTACGAAGTTGCCGTTAGAACGCCCGTATCGTAAGGAGAACGGCTGTGGAAATCACCGAGGTTCGCGTCAAGCTCATGGAAGAGCCGGGAGAACGCCTACAGGCTTTCTGTTCGATCACTTTTGACGACGCTTTTGTCGTCCGCGACTTGAAGATCATTGAGGGGGCGACCGGTCCCTTCGTGGCCATGCCTAGTCGCAAGCTAACCGCCCACTGTCCCCAGTGCGGCTGCAAGAACCACTTGCGGGCGGCCCACTGCAACCAGTGTGGTCACCGGCTCAAGGAGCCGACGGCCGCCAAGGACGACGAGGGTCGTTCCAAGCTCTACGCCGACATTGCCCATCCGATCAACTCGCTCTGTCGCGAGATGATCCAGCAGCGGGTAATCTCGGCCTTCGAGCAGGAGCGGAAGCAGTCGAGGTTGCCGGGCTACAGGCCCAGCTACGAGGATTTCGACCATCACGATGCCCCTTCCGTTGCGTCGCCCCCCGTGGAAAAGGCCCCGGTGGAAAAGGCCCCGGTGGAGACGGCCCCTGAGGAAAAGGTCCCGATGGTGGAGCCTGCCCAGGTTCAGGGCGCCGAGCAGCCTCGCGGTCCTCACAAGGCCCCGGTGCGTCAGAGCCAGACCGAGGGCGCCGCCCAGGACGGCTTCGGCGCGGGGATCTTCGAGTAGCGTAGCGGTTAGCAGTTGGGATATCGCACAGCGGCCCCCGGCCGAACTCGGCCGGGGCGTCGCTTGTAGCTGAAGTCGCAAGACTTCAGGGACTCGGCTGTAAACGTCCGAATTCTTGCGAATCCGGCTACCAAAATCGTTCTTGGCGTTGCCTGCCGAGTTTGAGTTGCCGTCTCGTTGCGCGAGACGCGGCTTCATCTGCCCCGGCGAAATGGCTCCTGGCGGTCGGTTCTCGAGCGTGCCATTGTTTCTCATTTTCTCGGCCTGCCGGAAACAATGGCTGCTCGGCCGCCGGTCGTCTCTTGACCGAACGTGTTGTGCGACAAGCGTTTGCATCGTGCCGATCGTTTCCCGGATCGGTCCAAAATCGAATTTTTCGCCGCCTTTAGCCGGTCGTCCGCCGCGGGGGGTTTGATCGGCGACGTCGTAAAGCGTTGCCCTGTCGGCAGTTAGCGCCACGCTCGGTATCTTGACAGGCGTATAGCATACGACTACATTGGCCGACTGTCGATGGTCGCCAAGTCGTTGTGCGATCAGGGTTTGCGACATTGTTACTCACTTTTCTTGGATTTCGGGTATTCAAGAGGCAACATTTCATCCTACAAGGACAGCCACCCAACCCGTCCCGCGCCGGAAGCGGGTCAGTATACAAGCGTATCAACTCCGAAGAGCCCATTCCAGCCGAGTTCTTAGGCCACGAGGAGGCGAACCGCCCGTCGAAGAGATCGGTGTGCTCGAAATAGTGGACTCTGGCCAATCCGCTGTACTTGACGGGGCCATCGTAGCGTGGACAATGAGGTCGTGGCCGAACTGCGGCCACCCAAGCAGCTTGTAACTTAGGCGGATAACGCTGTGCCACGCGACCCGTTGCAACACTCGCTACATGACGCGTCTTACCAAGTCCTGATCGAGTTGGACCCGCAGGGCAGCGTTGAAGTCCTCTGTTCCAAAATTGATTTGAGCCCTATCGAACGGTCCGCCTAAATGTTGACCACGGTGGCGGGTAGAAACGCGTTGGCCGAGCTTAGGCGATGAAACGCACAAAGAGATAAGGCTTTTTGAATCGCGCAGCCGATTCCAAAAGCCTCTTGGACTAAGTGCTTCGCCGCGAGGTGGGGCGAGGGAACGTGGGTTGGGGGAGCAACCGGGCTGTCGGGAGA
>JABMRB010000359.1 GCA_013202865.1 Candidatus Nealsoniibacteriota bacterium
CAGCGAGGGACGCTGTGCCGACGCGTGAGGGAGTGGTCGGAACCCTGTTCGATCCGGAGATTTGCGGTTCCTGGCTCTACAAGTCGAACCCGATGGCCATCACGACACCGGGGCCCGAGGGAGCCCTGCCGACGGTGCGTTTCCAGATGCTGCGGGAAGGCGTCCAAGAAACCGAGGTTCGGATCTTTCTCGTCCAATCGCTCGATCGACTCCCCGAGCCGCGGCGTCAACAGCTCCGCAGGTTGCTCGACGAGTGGGTCGGCGCCCGGAGGGTGGCCCGAGTACTAAGCGGGGCACAAGTCAGTCTCGATGGGCAAAGGCTTACGTCTCGCATGATTGCAGCCGCGGCCGAAATCGCCGGCGAGCAGTCACCGGCACGCTGGGAGACGCCGCCGGAGGTGGTCTCGTCGCTCTTTGATGCAGAATAAGGGAGCATGTGATGGGTGGTCGCAGACAAAGGCTGCTGCCGACGGGCCTGCTGTTGTTCGCCACGCTGGCAGGCTGCGGCGAGAAGCCCTCGCCCGCGGTGGACGCGCCAACTCCGCTGCCAACCGCCGGCGAAGAGGAGCCAATTACACGAGAAGCGGCGATCCGTGAGATCGAGAAGCTCGCAGGCCGAGTCGAGACCGACCCGGGCGGTTCCGTGGTGAAGCTGCACCTCGACCGCACCCAGGTTACCGACGCTGTGCTGAAGCATCTCGGCGCATTGAAGAACCTGCGAGAGCTGAATTTGGCTTGGACCACGAGTACCGATACCGGGCTGCAGCACCTCGGGCGACTGGGCGATCTCGAGCGGTTAGACCTATCGGGCAACGAGATTACCGATGCCGGCCTGAAACATCTCGAAGGGCTCCACAACTTGCAGGAGTTGGGCCTTGCCTGCACTCAGGTGACCGACGCCGGCCTAAGGTACCTCAACGGAATGACCGCGCTCAAGCGGCTTGACCTCGGCAGCGTGCAGATTACCGAAGCCGGGTTGAAACATCTCGAGGAATTGACTCAGCTCGAGCATTTGGATCTCGGCAACACGTGGATCGCCGATCCCGCGTTGAAGCAAATCGAACACCTGACCGCTCTCGAATACCTGTCGCTAGGTGACACGCTGGTGACCGACGCCGGTCTGGCATATCTCCGAGGACTGACTCGCCTCGAGGAGTTGCGACTGTTCGACACCCGGGTAACCGACGCCGGATTGGCGCACCTGGCAGGGCTCACCAGCCTAAAACGACTCGACCTTGACGGGACGCGTCTCGTCGGCCCCGGTCTGCAGCAACTCGAAGGGCTCTCAGGGCTGGAGTCGCTGGACCTCCGCCGCACGCAGATCCTCGACGCCGGCCTCGTGCATCTCAAGAAACTAGCCGGTCTGCGATTGCTGGAACTGGACGACACGCGCGTGACCGCCCCCGGCGTTGCCGACCTGAAGAAAGCCTTGCCGAACGCGACCATCTCGGGCGGCCCGGAAGAGTCGCCCAGCCCCGGGCAGTTGGTGGCCGTCGCCGAAATCGAGAAGCTTGAAGGAGTCATCGAGCGAAACGAAAGCGGCGCCGTGGTGATGGTTGACTTGCGCGGCACCAAGGCCACCGACGTCGACCTGGAGCACGTCGCAGCGCTGCCCGATCTGGAACGGCTGTTCCTGATGGGCCATCGGACGACCAACGCCGGTCTCGTTCACCTGAGTGGGTTGACCAACCTGAAACGCCTCCACTTGTCCGACGCCGGGATCTTCGATGCGGGTCTGGTCCACCTCAAGGGGCTCTCCGGTCTGGAAACGCTGGAGTTGATGGGCGTCCAGATGACCGATGCCGGGCTGGCGCACCTCGCAGGACTCACGGCGCTAACAGCGCTGAATCTCGACGGAACGCTCGTGACCGACGCAGGCCTGGAACATCTCGCCGGGATGACGCGCCTTGGCAAGCTGAATCTCGGCTGTACCCGGATCACGGGTTCGGGATTGATGCACTTGAAGGGATTGGCCGACCTTGAATGTCTGTGGCTCAGCAGCGCACCGGTTACCGACGACGGCCTGAAGCATCTGAAAGATCTCACGAGGCTGCGAGAACTGCACGCCGACGGAACCAAGGTCACCGATGCCGGCCTGGCAAGACTCAAGGGACTAGCCAACCTCGAGTACCTGAATCTCTCCTGGACCCGTGTTACCGACGAAGGCGTCGGAGACCTTCGCGATGCGCTGCCCAACTGCAAGATCGTGCATAGCAAACCGCTGCCCTGATCGGTGCCGAACGGTGAACCGCTTCGACTCGCGGGTGGCAGCGATGATTTTGCGAAACAGGTGAACGAAGTGGCAACGTCCACTGCGCAAAATCATCGCTGCCACCCGCGGTCACTACAAACAGTGTCCCGCTACGGCGGCAGTTGCTCCAACAGCAGCAGGAGTTCGGCGGCATCGTCGTATTCGAGCTTCGGGTCGTCGGCCAACGCCGCGTCGCGACTGCCCGTGAGGATGGCGTGCAGCTTGGGGATCAGCGCCTTGGCGTAGTCGGGCAAGTCCGGCCGCTGGGTTAACTGGCTCAACATCGCTTCGGCCTGCTGCGTTTGGTTCTGTGCGATCGCCTGACCGATCATAGCACTGAGTCGGCCACCGTCCTCATGATTCTCTCCGCCGGCGCGACGGTAGTCGAGGAAAGCCTGGATCGCCTTCTGCCGGGCCTTCCTCGCGGCCTGCGGATTGCCCTCGGCCCGTTCCAAGTCGTACAGAATGCTCCAAGTCTTCCACGGTTCCACGGCATGACCGTAAGGTTCCTTGCACTCGATCGCTCGCTCGAGTTCCCGGCGTGCCTCGGCGTGGCGGTCGAGTTCGATTAGCGCTATCGCCGCGTTGCTCCGCACGAGACCTTCGCGAGCCATGTGGTGAAATGCAACGAGCTTCTCCGCGGCCTGCCGGTAGAAGTTGACCGCGTCATCGAACCGTCCCATGAGGCGGTAGAGTTCACCCAATTGATTCAACGTGGAAGCCTCGCCCGCGCCATCCTTCTGCTGCACTTTGATCGCCAGCGACTGGCGATAGGCCTGCTCCGCTTCTTTGAACTGCCTAGCGTCTTGGTACACGATGCCGATCTGGTACCAGAAAGTCGCAACGCTGCCCGGCTCTCCGAGGGCTTCAAAGGTGGCTCTCGCCTCGTGGCAGACTGCCAAGGCGTCGGCAAAGCGGCCTTGCCTCCGACGGACAGAGCCCAACTGGCCTCGGATGACGGCCACGCTCCTCCGGTCGTCCAGGCTCTCAGAACGTTGGATTGCTTCTTCGTACGCCTGGACCGCATCGTCGAATCGGCCTAAGTCGCGAAGGGAGTCGCCACGCTCGATGATCGTGCAGACGGCCGTCCGCTCCGCACTGCGATTGCCCGCCGCGGCAAGCGCCTCAAGGCGTCGCTGGGCCTCCGCCAAGGGCTCCAAGGCGGCTTCGGCCGCGCCGCCCTCCTTCAACGCCCTCCCAAACGTCGAATACGCCATGGCGATGTGGGAGGCTGCCTCCGGGTAGGCGTCCTCGCCGGCACGCAAGGAGTCGGCCAGCAGCTTCTCGGCTGATTCGTGGGCCAACCGCAGGTCACCCGAATCGAGGAACCGATCGAACGTGTGGGAGGCCGCCGTGAAAGCGGAATGACTCCACTTGCCAAGGCCTTTGGCCGCCTCTTCCCGCACGGCGACCACCCGGGCCAGCGCCCGGGGCCGGCCCAGCCGGGCAATCAGTGTTTCCAGAAGTTGCGCCAGGTCCACTAGCAACTCGGCTGCCACCTTATCCCGGAACCAGTCCAGCAAGGGCAGAAGGTTAGGCAACTCCAGGAGCGTGAGGGTGGCGACCATTTGCGAGTCCGTCCATAGCTGCTCATACAGGAAATGAGACAGCGCCCGCATCGCGTCGGCCCATCGACCTCGGGTCTGCTCTTGTTCGGTCTCGTCCATCCGGCCCAGCAAATAGGCCGGCAAGGCCGGATCGAGCCGCAGGTGGCCGTAGGCGATGGGTTCGGCCAGACCAACGTCGATCAGTTCGGTAGCGAGCTTGCGAGCGACCTCTGCGCCACCATCGATCATCTGCGCTATCACGTTGACATGTGCCCCCCCATGAAACACCGCCAGCACGCGGATCTTCTCCTGCGTTTCGGGCGAGAGCCGCCGTAGCGAGAGTTCCAGGCTGGCGAAAAGCGACCGCTCGCGGTCGTCGGGGTACTTCTTGTGTAACTCGGCCATGAGGCCGTTGAGGTCGGCGGTGGTGGCCCCGACGCCTTGCCGGGCGATCTCGCGAGAAAGCAGGACCAAGGCCCGGGCGTGGCGGCGGACGGCCTCGACCAGATCGGTAATCAGCTCGGGCGTGCCGCCCGGGTCGGCCGACTTGGGCTCAAGACCCTCGCGCTTCATCACCGTGCCGACCAACTCGACCGCGTCGTGAAGGGAGAGGGCCCCAAGCCCGACGGCCCGATCGTCGAACGGCGCCGGCAGCGGCTCGCGGCTGGTGAAGACGATCCGGGTGGCCTTATCGGCCTTGAGCAGTCGTTGACACAGCTCGAACAGTTCCTCGACCGGCGGGGCGGCCGGGGGCGGCTCGCCCGTGTGGTCCGGCAGGATGCTCTCCATGTTGTCGATGACCAGGATCGTCGGGTTGTCGCGAACCGCCCGGTCGATGTGCTTGAGTGCCTCGTCCGTGTCCTTGAAGTCGGCCACCGACCAGTTGGGCCCCTCGGGCAAAATCTGCTTGCCGATCTGATCGACGACCGTGCGAACGTCTTGCAGGTCTTCCATCGAGATGAACGCCGCCCGAACGAACCACGCCGAGCGGACCAGCCAGCGTGCCAACTCGACGGCCAAGGTCGTCTTCCCCTCACCGCCCTGCCCGCAGACGACCGCGTACGGGCGATTGTCCAACAGCCGCTGAAGTGCCAGCAGTTCCCGGCTGCGGCCGACGAACTGGTGCGGCGGCGGCTCGGGCAGTTCGCCCAGGCTCAGCTTACGGGCCGTTTCCATCAGTCGGCGGGCCGACTCGGAGGGTATCCGGCCGAAAAGTTGCGGGTCCTGTTGCTCCTGGTAGAGCACCGGCACGAACCAATCGTGCAGATCCAGATCGCCGGCCCCGGGTATCTTGCCACGGTGCTTGTCGGCCCAGAGCGCTTTCTGTCCGGCGAGCATGGCCCGGCCGACCGTGGCCCCCTCGGCCAGTCTGCCGTAGAAGGCCTCGACGAACCGCCGGGCCGTCTCGACCAGCACGCTGTGGCTCATGGCCACCACCGAGGTGACGCCCTGCTGGAGCATCCGGCCGGCCACGCTGGCGGTGACGTCCTCTTCGGCGACGGCCGTTTGGCAGGCCTCCAGAAAGACCAGCGGGATGCGGTGGTCGCGGACCAGCCCGGCCAGATCCTTCGCGTGGATCAGCTTGCTGGCACGCTCCTGGAGCTTCTCGGCGTCGGCCGGGTCCTCGAAGCAGAGGGCCCCCAGCCCGTGCTCCCGGCTGTAGACGCCGTGGCCGTCGAAGTGGATTACGTGTACCGGTTCGCCCCGCTGCCGGGCCGCATCGAGCTCGTTGCGCAGCGCCGGCAACGTCGGCGGGGTCAGCATGGTTAGCTCGACCAGGTCGCCGAGGCCGTCGATCGCGGTGACCAACGGCAGGGCACTTGCGCGATGGTCGATGTACCGGGCGTGCTTGTCCTCGGGCCGGGGGCTGACCAGCAGGATGCGGATGGGCAGGTCGGCCGGTTTGCCCGGCTCGAAATGCCGCGACGGCAGACGGCGGCGGACCCCCACCGGCCGGGCACCCTGGAACAGGTAATCGCGCTGGTCGTGCAATAGCTCCCAGGGCAGCGCGAACAACCCGCAGGCGGCCTCCCGGGCCGCGATCTGATCGGCGTCACTGGTCCCTTGCGGGAGATCCCCTTGCGGCAGGTCACTGTCGACCTCGATCGAGAAACGACGCCCGGCCCCGTCGGCCGCGTGTTGCCAGGCCGAAAGCGCCTCACCGACGGGCGCGCCGGCCAACGCCGCGTCGTAGAGCAGCCGCCCCCACTCGGGCAGCTTCTGCTCGATCTCGGCGGCCCGATCGGCAAACTGACCCACCGGCCAACGAAAATACTCTTCGAGGTACCAGCGGAGGTCGTCCTTTTCGATCGGTCCCAGCGGCGCCGTGAACGGGAACCGCTTGCTCTCGACCTTGCGGCCGGCCGGATCGGCCGGGTCGTAGTGCAGCACGGCCGTGGCACGCAGCAGGGTCTTGCCCTCGGCGATCTCTCGGAACGGATCGACCAGCTTCAGCCGAAGCTCTTCGAGGGGCTCGGCCGCTACCTCGGCCGCGGGCTCGAAGTCGTCGGGCAGTTCGACGCCCAACGCCGCAGCCAACTGCGGGCCGGCCTCACTCAATCCGCCCGGGCCCAACGCGACCTTCACCGCCAGCGGCTCCTCCTTGAACCACAGGTCCAGTGCGGTCGGCTCGACGCCCGGCAGGAGGATCGGGATGATCGCATAGCCATCGTCTTTGCGCCGCCGGGCGATCTTCCGGGCAAGCTCGAGTTCCCGGCGAACCCAACGGGAGTTGATCGTCGCGGGGCTGAAGACGCCGATCACCTTGCCGGCCTGCTCGATGGCGTCGCGGATCTCCGGCAGCAGCGCGTCTCCGCCCTGCATTCTGCGTGAATCGACCCAGACGGGAAGTTGGAGCCGCTCTAAGTAGGCCCGCAACGCCTTGACGAAGCCCTTGTCGGGCGTGGCGTAGGAGATGAAGACGTGCCCCGAGTTCATAGTGATCTCCATCGAAGGCCTCGCTCACCGGCCGGTCCACCACCGGCGGACCGTGTTTGCGGACAGGGAGCGTAGTCGACATGATACACTCTACGTGCGGACCGAGCTAGTAGCGGACCGTGTCGCGTTACTGCGACCAACCCCTGCCACCCGCAGTCTGAAACCGGGTAGATATTCATCGGTCGCCTCGAAGTTTCCCCGCCGTGTATTCACGGCGGGCTAAATAGGTGAGTCCTCCGCCCAGACTTCCGCCAGCGCAACCAACGACTCGACGGCTTGGACCATCTCGTCGAGGCAGGCCCATTCCAGGGGCGAGTGGGGGTTGTGCTGGCCGGTGGCGAGGTTCGGCGTGGGCAGACCCATCTCGGTTAGACGCGAGCCGTCGGTGCCGCCGCGGACAATCGTCAACTTGGCCGTGCGGCCCAGGCGCCGAACGGCCTGCTCGGCGTAGGCCGTCGCGCGAGGTTCCTGGACGAGACCCTCGGCCATGTTGCGGTATTGCCGCTTGATGTCCACGTCGATCTTGGCCTCGGGAAAGCGAGCCATCGTGGCGGTTGCCGCATCGCGTAGCAGTTTGGCGTGGTCCGCTAGCTTGGCCGAGTCGAAATCCCGCAGCAGCACCCGCAGCTTCACTTCCGCTACGCCGCCGCTCATCTCGTAGGGATGCAGGAACCCGTTGCGGCCGTCGGTCGTCTCGGGTGAGAGCCCGTCGTAGGGCAGCCGCGACAGCAAATCGGCGGCCGCCCGGACCGCGTTGGTCATTCGGTCTTTGGCAATGGCCGGGTGGATGTTCACGCCGCGGACGGTGACCACGGCCACGTCGGCCGAGAAGGTCTCGACGTCGATCTCGTTGGCTCCCTGACCGTCGAGCGTGTAGCAGGCCATCGCGTCGATTTCCGCCAGGTCGAGCTTATCGGTGCCGCGGCCGATCTCCTCGTCGCAGGTGAAGCAGATTCGCACCGGGCCGTGGGCAATCTCCGGATGCTCGATCAGCCATTGGGCCGTTTCCACAATGACGGCCACGCCCGCCTTGTCGTCGGCGCCGAGCAGCGTGGTGCCATCGGTGGTAATCAGCGTGCAACCGTGCAGGTTGTCCAGCTCGGGGTTGTCGGCTGTGCGGATTACTCGCGGTGGGTCGCCCGGCAGCGTCAGGTCGCCGCCGGCGTAGTTCTCGATCACCTGCGGCTTCACGTCGCGGCCGGAGGTCTCCG
>JABMRB010000360.1 GCA_013202865.1 Candidatus Nealsoniibacteriota bacterium
CGATTACCCCGATTACCGATTACCCCGATTACTAATCCCGGCCTGACCCCGTTTACGGCCTCCCCGATTACGGCCTGACCCCGATTACGATTAGTAGTACGACCCCCAATTGCCTGCGGCTTGTCAATCCAGAAAAAGAAGCCTGACAGGGAACCCGTGGCAAATCGATTGAACTTAGGTAACGATAGGAAAACCTCTTTGGCCTCTTTCAATGTGAGTTTGTCACTAACGAAAGAAATTCTGGAAAGTGACTGTATCTTCGTAATGCTGGATAGACCCTTCACAGTCACTTTGTTGCTGGAGATTGTCAAGTCAGTAAGATGCGTTAGCTCTGAAAGATTTTCCAATCCTGCGTCGGAAATGCGGTTGCTGCAGATTGTTAAATCAGCAAGATACGCTAGCTTGGAGAGCCTTCCTAATGCTACGTCAGACATCCCATCTCCGGAGAGGAATAGAGAATTGAGTTTCGGAATCGTAGCCAGCGCCTCTACCGCCTTGTCATCCAGACGTTCGCTCTCGATACGAATCTTCCTGAGGGTCTTGATCTTGGATAGCATTGCGACAACATCGCCATCGATCATCTTCCCCACAAGCCACACCTCAACGAGGTTGTGGATTTCCAGGAGCAGTTTCGCGTCGGCCTTGGTGAAATCCTTGACGCGTCTGCTATCAAACCCCCAACCATCGTCTTCATGTTGTTCACCATCGCCCACATGCGTTAGCTGAAGTCGCTTTTTCACTTGCCAAAAGCGTTCCCAATCCTGTTGGGACATAGCTTCTTCACTGGCCTTGACAGGCTCGGTACGTAACGCAGGCACATTAGCATTCTCGCCCGCAACACAGATTTCGTCACGCTGCAATCGCTCCGGCGTGCCTTCGCCTGGCAAAGCCAAGCTATACTGAAAGCACAGCACAACCGCAAGAGATAAGAGCATCAATGACTTTGGCATGAGCACACCTCCCAATGTGAGAATGAAGAGTCAAACACGGCTGATTCATTGCACAGCCTTAGTAAGTCCGATTCCCAAGAACACTCCACAAACACTGCTTTCCAAGCCGATCTTCTTTCCCCAATTGACCGGGAAAAGCAACAACTCTTCTACAGTTAGTTGGTAGAAACAAGTTAGCTATCGCTTCTCAGGCGGATCCCGCAATATGGTACCGGTTGCGGGCCCATCCCACCGTATTGTTGTACCGAATGTTTTCCCAAGCATATCTTCCAGGGTAACGCTCTTGAGTTTTTCCGTGACGGTTGCCGTGCCGTCACAGCAAACTCGATATTTCGCGACTACTGAACCTTTGAAATGGCGAAACGTGAACTTCGCAACGATTCGGGATTCGGGGTCAACTCTTGACACTTGACACATCCTGCCGAGTCTGTCAAGAGTTGATCCCCATTCCCATTCCTTTGATCCCATTCACTGCCGACCCCATTCATCTACCACTGGCCCCTGCGTTTAGCGTCGGAGACGACCGGCCGGCCGATGGAGCCTGCCGGCGCGACCAACGGTCGCGGCTTTGTGTGACTTGGGACTACGCCGCCTCTGCCGTGTCGTCTTCTTCGTAGTCCTCTTCGTAGTTGTCTTCCTCTTCTTCCTCGTCCTCGTCCTCTTCCTCGTCCTCGTACTCGTCGTCTTCCTCGGCGTACTCGTATTCGTCTTCTTCCTCGCCTTCGTCTTCGTCTTCGTCCACTTCGTCCGGTGCTTCTTCAGATTCGGTGTTGTCGAAGAAATCGACGTCGAAGACGGCCCCGGCTTCTTGCTCGATTAGCGCCGGTTCTTCTTCGGCAACTTCGTCGGGTAGTTCGGCAAGCTCCGGTTGCGGGGGCTCCTCGACAAAGAGCGACTCGTCCTCCGGGCCATCGTCGACGGCCGCGATCTCGTCGATGGGCGGCTCGGCTTCGACGACGACCTCGACCGGCTTAGGAGTGGCCTTTTTGCTCGCGCGACGGGCTTTTTGCTTCTTGGATTTGGTGAACGTGATCGCGGCGGGGGCCGGCTTGGCGTTGTCGGGCAGGCGGTTGGCCGGTACTTGTAGCGACTCGAAGAGCTTGAAAATGTGCTCGTGGCAGGTGAATACCAACACCTGATGCCCGGCGTCGGCGAAGTCGCGCAAGACGGTGGCGGCCGCGGCGGCCCGGTCGGCGTCGAAGTTGACGAGTACGTCGTCCAGCACCAGCGGCAGTGTCGCACCACGCCGGGCGTACGACGCGGCCAACGCCAGACGCAGGGCCAAGAATAGCTGTTCGCGGGTGCCGCGGCTGAGCACCTCGACGGCCAGCGGGTTGCCCGCGGCGTCGTCCACGCGTAGCACGTCCTCGCCCAGCGGGGTCCATACACGGCGGTAACGGCCTTGGGTGAGCCGGTCAAGGTAGCCGGAGGCCTCCTGCAAGGTCTCGGGCTGCCGCTGCTGTTCGTAGACGGTGCGGATCGTGTCGAGCGTGCGGCCGGTCACGGCCAGCACCTGCCAGCGGGTGACGGCCTGACGGATCCGTTGCTCCATGGTTGCCATGTCCAACTGCTTGTCGGCCAGTCGGCGGTCGTCGGCCAGCGTCTTTAGTTGTTCGGCGAGTTGGCCGCGCCGCTCGAAACGTTGCTGCAATTTGTCGTCGAGCAGCGTGAGGCGTTCGAGCAGTTCCTCGCTACGGGCTTGCAGTTGTTCGACAGTGCCGCTGGCAGCGGGGGACGCTGTGCCGCCGGCAGCGGGGGACGCTGTGCCTGAGGCGAGTTGTTCGCCGACGGCCGCTTCGGGGCAGATGTCGCCGATGGCGGCGGTGATCTCGCGAGAGAGGGCGTCGCTTTGTTGCCGAAGGACTTCGCCGCGTGCGGCTTGCAGCGCCCGTTGCCGAAAATCCTGTTCGTCGTCCGCGCCGGCGTCGCGGAGCAGTTCGCGGCGGCGGTGTTTCAATCGGCTGACGGCCTCCTCGTAGCGCGCCCGTTTGCGGCGGATTTGGGCGGCCTGGCGGCGGAGCACGCGGCGACGCTCGACGCGAACCTCCTGCTCGGCGACGGCGGCCGCAAGTTGGCGAAGCTGTTCGACGGGCCCGCCGGGCGTGACAGAGACGCCCGTGTCGGCGACCAGTTGTGCGATGCGGCCGAGCAGCGAATCGAGTTCGCCACGGCGTCGATCGAGTTCCTCGCGACGGAGTTGCAGGCTGCGTTGTTGCTGCGAGATCCGGTCGCATCCTTCGATCAGGCGGCGGACCTGTTTCGGGGCCAGATTCTGCGGCAGGCCGAGACTGGAAAGGACCTCGCGCCAACGCCCGCGGGCGTCGGCCAGATCCTCCTCGGCCTCGGCGGCACGTGCGGCGGCGGCTTGGGACTCTTGCCGGGCCGCCTGACGACGGGTATCCAGCGGCAGCAACTCTTCCAGCGTGGCGAGTTCCTTCTCGGCCGT
Source organism: Candidatus Nealsoniibacteriota bacterium (assembly GCA_013202865.1). GTDB lineage: Bacteria > Planctomycetota > Planctomycetia > Pirellulales > Thermoguttaceae > JABMRB01. The sequence goes on from JABMRB010000360.1 coordinate 3,397, forward strand.
TTCCAGGCGGGCGACGATCGGCCCGCCACCGGAGGGAAGCTGCGAGTCGAGCGAGTCGCGTTCCTCTTTGGCCTGCTTGATTTGCATCTGGAGCATGGAGTGTTGCTTCTGGCAGGCCTCGAGTTGCCGGGCGTTGGAGCGTTCCAACAGCACCTTGCCGGCCCCGGCTGCGATGCCGCTAACCAGCCCAAGCACGATCATCGTCAAGCCGACCGAGCCGGTGACCGACGGCGACATGAATAGTCCGGCCAGAAAGAGGACGGCGCCCAGCGCGACCAGCGCGGCCAGGCCGATCAGCACCCAGACGGGCAGCAACTGGCGATCGATCAGGCCGCGGCTTTGCTCTTCGAGTTCCTCCTGGTAGAGCGTCATCTGGTCGAGGCGCTCGTCGATTTGGATGCGGCGGCGGAGCTGCGCGGTGCGGCCGCCGGAGCGGTCCATGGCCTCGGCCAGGTCCGATTCACCGCGGGCCGAGAGCGCGGCTTCGATCTGCCGCCGCAGCGAGTCGGCCGTTTCGGTGGCCGTGGCCTGCTGTTGGTTGGCTTCTTCGAGTTGCCCCCGGGCCTGTTTCATGGCTTTGGCGGGCGGTCGTAGCGTGGCAATCGATCGGGCATTGATCGTCGGCAGCGTGGCAGAATCCGCCTGATCGCCGAGGCCGACCTGTTGCCGCTGCGCGTCTAGGGCGGACTGCAATTCGTCGACTTCCGTTTGAAGCGTATGGACTTGCCCGTCGAGCGAGGTGATCCACGATTCTTGTTCGAGCAGGGCTTCGATCCGGGCGGCCTGCCGCCAGAGCGGCTCGTTGATCTTCGACCGGGCGGCTTCTTCGCCGAGTTGCCGGCGGTGCTCGAGTAATTGCTCGACCTGTTGCTCGTGTTTCTGCTGGCGCGAGTTGATTTCGTCGAGTCGCTCGACGGCCCCGTCGGGCATGGCGGTGGGTGAGCCGAGCGCGGCAAGTTGATCGTTGAGTTCCTGGCGTTGTGCCCAGCGATCGCGGAGCGTGACGGCCAGTTCGATCACGCGGGCGCGGTGCTCGATCTGGTGGTCCTCTTCGTTGAGACGGACGATTTCGCGGTCGAGTTGGTTTTGCTCGGCGGCGAGGCGTCCGTAGCGGCGGGTGAGCTTGCCCAGTTCCTGGATCTCCTCGCGGAGTTTTTCGCGTTGCTCGAAGAGTTGGACCACCTGGCATTGCCCGCCGCCGGCGTCGAGGATTCGGTTCCGCGAGGTTTCCAGCTCGCGCATGACGTCGACCAGCGAGACGCGGTCGAGCCCGGCGGTGAGGCTGTAGAGCAGTTCGGCGGCCTCGGTGTCGCTGAGCGTGCCGAGTTCCTGGATTTCGCGCAGCCCGACGGCGAAGACGTTGTTGTAGATCGTCTCGTCGACCTCGGAGAGCAACACCCGGACGAGGTGTTCACCCTGGCGCGTGCCGTCGGCGGCGGTGAGCGCGAGCTGTTGCTGATCGCCGGTGGGGCCCGCGTCGTGGTAGCGGTCGAGGCGGAACTGGCCGCTGGGTCCGGCCACGTCCAGCGATCCGCCGGGGCGCCCGCCGTGTACCGGCGGGAAGTATTGCCGCCGCTCGGGCGAGAATCCGTAGAGCACGGAGCGGACGAATTGCAGGAGTGTGGTTTTGCCGGCCTCGTTGGGGCCGTAGAGCACGTTGAGCCCGTCGCCGAGCCCTTCGAGCGTTAGCCCGCTCCAGACGCCGTAACCGTCGATATGCAAACCGGAGACTTTCACGATTGGCTCTCCTCACCGCTTAATAGATCGATACCCAGCCATGCCGCTTCACGCAGGACGCGTTGCCGGTCGGCCTCAGTGGCGACGGCGACGGCCGGCCCGAGTGTGCCGGCGACGTGTGCTTCGGCCACGTAGGCCTCCAGATC
>JABMRB010000361.1 GCA_013202865.1 Candidatus Nealsoniibacteriota bacterium
GCCATCGGTGTCTCACCCGAGCGACCGATCTTGATCGACAAGTTCCTCGAAAACGCGATCGAGGTCGAGGCCGACGCGATTGCCGACGGCGAGGACGCGTTCGTACCCGCCATCATGGAGCACATCGAGTTGGCCGGTATTCACTCGGGCGATTCGGCCTGCGTGATCCCGCCGATCAGCATCGCGCCGAAGCACATCGACACGATCTACCAGTACAACCGCAAGATCGCCATCGAGATGAACGTGGTCGGGTTGATGAACATCCAGTACGCGATCCATGAAGACACGGTCTACATCCTGGAGGCCAATCCGCGGGCCAGCCGCACGGTGCCGCTGGTCTCGAAGGTTTGCAACATCCCCATGGCCCGGATCGCCGCACAGATCATGCTGGGTAAGAAGCTCTCGGAGCTCGGGTTGACCCGCAAATCGGTGCCCCATTTCGGCGTGAAGGAATCGGTCTTCCCGTTCAATATGTACCACGAGGTCGACCCGATCCTGGGGCCGGAGATGCGGAGCACGGGCGAAGTGTTGGGGATGGCCAAGTCGTTCGGGCTGGCCTTCTACAAGGCACAGGAAGCCACCGGGCTGCAATTGCCGCTGGAAGGCACCGTGCTGATCACCGTAGCCGACCGCGACAAGCCGGCCGTGCAGGAGGTGGCGCGGCGTTTTGCCGAGCTGGGGTTCCGCATCCTCGCCACCAAGGGCACGGGTGCCTTCCTGGCCGAGCACGGGATCGAGTCGGAGCCGGTCGTGAAGATGCGCGAAGGGCGGCCCAACATCGCCGACGCGATCATCGACGGCGACGTCCAACTGGTTGTCAACACGCCGCGCGGTAAGGCGAGCAAGGCCGACGACGCCTACATCCGCCAGACGGCCATCAAGTGCAAGGTCCCCTACGTCACCACGCTAGCCGCCGCCGTGGCCGCCGCCAAGGGAATTGCCGCCTGCCGCAAGGGCCGCGAACCGGCCAAAAGCCTGCAAGACTACCACGCCGACATCTCGTAACTTCGCGACTTGGGAACCTGCGTGACATTTAGCCGCCGGGCTTGCCCGGCGAGTTGCGGTATGACGGCCATTGATCGCTGCGCGCCGGGCAAGCCCGGCGGCTAAATGTGATTCGGCGCTGAAGGACTATCGCCGCGACTTGCCCGCCTGCGTCCGCGGCGCGATCGCCCAGGTCGGATTGCGCGACATTTGATCTGGCAGGTCGGAAAACTGGGCCTCCAGCGTCTTGAGCGCCTCGCGGGCGCCCGGGAAGCCGGCGTCGACCGCGCAGATGATTGCCGCCCGGGCCGAATAGGCGTAGTCGTTGGCCTTGCCGGGCGGTTGCGGCTTGGTGAGCCGGGCATTTTCACGCCCGACGGTCTTCCAATCCTCGTAGAAGACCACTTTGCCGCCAGCCGCCTGCTCGCCGACCACGAACCGGTAGGGCGTTGCCAGCCGGGGGTCGAAGTCCGGCGCGTTGGTCAACGTGCCAATCCGCCAACGCAACAGGTAATCGCGAACCTTCGCCGCGTCAGACCAGCCTAGCTGGTCCAGGTGGTGCAAGCTCCACATCAGGTAGTCGTGTTCCCATGGGGCGATCACCATCCACTGCGGGTTGGCCGGGTTCTGGATCCGGGCGTTGAGCGTGCTGCGCTCGCCCCAGAATCCCAGCTTGCTGTGCTCCGGCGGACCGATCATCCGGCGGATGCGGTCGGTCAGGTTGTTGCGGATCTTCGTATCGAAATACGCCTTCTCCGGATCGTCGTCCGGCGCGATCCATGCGGCGTCGGCCATGTTCCGTAGCGACCAGGCATTGCCGCGAATCTGACCCGCAAGGATGCCCTCGGCCTCGCGCCGCGGGTGCGGCCAGGTAGCCAGCAGACAGTGGTTGGCCCAGAAGTAGGCCTCTTCGAGATAGTAGTAGTCGCCGGTAACCAGGTAGGGCACGTAGGCAAACGAGCCCTGGTGTGCCAGATCGGGCGTGAGCTTCACGTAGTCGGGGCCCGGCGGATGGCGATCGGGTTTCCACTTGGGTCGGTCTTCGCCGCGGGCATCGAGCCAGAACTTGGGCCGATCGTCGATCGTCATGATCCGGCCTGACCCTCGAACGCGGACGTGGATTGGCCACGACCCGGCCTGCTCACCGCTGGCCAGCACCAGGGCCTTGGCCTGCGGGTCCATGCCGAGCAGGTATCGCACGGTCCAGGCCGGATAGGGGGCGATTTCAGGTCGGCCGCCGGTCGTGGGCATGTAGGCGGTCAGGGCGCCTTTACCCATGATCCGCCAGTCGGGGCCTTTGAGCCGCAGTTGCTTCTGTCGCCAGTCGGGCGTCTCGGCAGGCTGCACGCGGCGGTCGTAGTTGGGCAACGCGCCGGTGGCCGACAGGTAGGCCAGGTCGTGGACGATATGCACCTCCGGCTTGCCGTCGCCCCACCAGAACACACGTCGCCAACGGGAGAGCCGGCGATGATCGACTGCCTTTTCCGCAAGGACCGTCTTGCCGCCGACGGTCACTTTCGCGTCGTAGCGGATGTTGCCGGCCCAAAGCGGAGTATTGTCTGGCCGGGTAAGGTAAGACATAGACTGCGAATCGTCCCAACAGTTCTCCACAACCACCGACACGCGAACCCGTCGCCCGCCGGCGTAGAATCGCACCTGAAACTGCACGTTGAGGTCCTCATCCAGCGACTCATCCAGCGACGTTTCGGAGGCGACGTGACCGTGGAGCCAGATATTGGGCTGGGGGTAGGATCGTTCGAACAGTCGCAGCACGTTGGCCGACAGGACGGTACCGTCCGGCAGCGTCAGTGTGACTTCTGCATTGAAGCCCGCATCGAGCGGGTCTCCCATCGCGCGCGGCTTCAGCTCCGCATCGTGCCGCGGCTTGTCGGCGGTCAACCGTAGCGTTTCGGAGCCGCCTGCCGCGAGTTTTGGCACGATGGCCGAGATAACGGCGAACCGTAGCGAGCCGTCGTCGTACGTTCGCTTCCGATCGACCTGAGCCCAGCCGTCACCGACCGGGCAATGGACCCGCATCCCCCTCGGCACGTCGCCCCGCTTGAAGGCCTGTCCGAACGTAACCGGCACATCCACCAGCGGCCGGTCCGTCGTGTTTTGCACCTCGACACTGACGATTTCGTCGGCATTCGTGCAATCAGCAGGACATGCCCCCACGACGATGACTCCCACAAGAGTTACCGGTCCGATCAGACGGAAGATCATGGCGTTCTCCTTCCGGGTAGCGTGATCCAGCAGCGAAGCCCCTTGGCAACAAGATCATAGACGGTCCGACGGCAGTCGGCAACACAAAGCCGCGACCGGTGGTCGCGCAAGCCAATAGAACGGAATGTTGCCCCGTATCACGCTTTGCCGAATTCACACCGGCAACAACGCGGCCAGTTCCGGATGCGGATGGGCGATCACGTCGGCTAGGATCAACGTGCCGCCGATCTGCTCGACGGATTGGCGGCCGGCTTCCACGGCGGCCTGCACCGCGGCGACGTTGCCGCGGACCATGATCGTTACGTAGGCCGCGCCGATCTTCTCCTTGCCGACCAGTTCGACCGAGGCGGCCTTGAGCATCTCGTCGGTCGCGTGCAGTGCGGCGACCAGCCCCTGGGTCTCGATCAGGCCTAGCGCGTCGGTACTCTTCATGGCGTTCTCTCTCTTCACGTGTGAATCGTAGATACCCAACAGCGGCACGTACGCCGGCGGCTCGGACGACGTCCGCAGCGTCTCGTCCGTCGGCCCGGCAATCACAACCAGATCGGCCCGGGCGCCCATCTGCCGCGCCAGCCTCAGGCCCTGCTCGCCCGCCTCGCGAACCTCGGCCGCCCCACCGGCCAGCTTAATACACTGCTCGACCCCCATCGTATTCTCGATGCCGAGGATCTCCACGCCCGCCGCCTTCGCACACCGATCGGCGACGACCAGCGCGGGCGTCAGTTTACCGATCTCCAGCAGTGCAAGGCTCGTCGCGGGCATGGCGTCTAACAACAGTTGTAGGGTGGGTCGAGGCACGAGCCCCACCGGATTGTAATAGTAGCCCCACCGCAAAACAGCACCATCACAACATCCAACAGCCGAGGGCGGAAGCCCACGGAGGCCCCACGCAAACTATACCACACACCCTCTCAAACGTCACTGCCGTTTCACGCGTCTCCCTCCCCTTGGCGTCTTGGCGGCCAGCGCGAGGAATGTTGCCGGTGTTCCTGCGGGGCCGGCAGTGGGTTGATTTTCGTGGGACGGAGGGGTTGAAGGGGCGTGATGCGATGCGGATGCTGGCTGAGGGGATCTTGCCGAGGTAGGGGCTTTGGGCGCGTTGACGTGTACTCCCGCAACCCCCCCGAACGCAGTCGGGGGGCGTTTTGGAATTCACTATCCACTTTTTACTCCCCACTACCTTTCGGCACATAAACGCAATCCGGCTCGGTCTCCAGCGGATCGCCGGTGACGGCGTAAGCCCGGGCTCGGCTGCCGCCGCAGGGGTGGCGGTACTCGCAGATGCCGCAACGGCCTTTGAAACCGTCGGGGTCGCGCAAGGCGAGGAAGGTGGGATGGTTCTGGTAGACGTCGACGACCGAGTCGGTGGGAAATCGGCCGCACAGCAGGGGCAAGAACCCGGCCGGAAAGATCTCGCCGTTGTGGCTGACGAACATGATCCCCTTGCCGTCGCCCACACCCAGCGGGGCGCGGTGTCCGCGTCGCCCGGCCGCGGCGTCGCTGCCCTCGCCTTTGGGGCCGGCCAGCGGGTCGCCGCCCTGCTGCAATACGTAGCGACGGTAGTGCGGGGCCTCGGTCGTTTTGACGCTGTACGGTTGCACGTTGGCGTGGTGCCAGAGCCGTTCGAAGGCCACTTCGTACTCCTCGGGCGTGATCCGCTCTTCCTCGACGCCGCGGCCGACGGGGATCAGGAAGAAGACCGACCACATGGCGATCCCTTGCCCGGCCAGCAGCTCGGCGATGGCGTCGATCTGGTGGAAGTTGCGTCGGGTGATCGAGGTGTTGATCTGCGCGCCCATGCCGAGCTGCCGAGCGTTTTCGAGCATTCCCATCGTGCGCTCGAAGCTGCCGTCCCAACCGCGGAAGGCGTCGTGTGTCTCGGCGTCGGCCCCGTCGAGGCTGATTCCCAGTCGCCGAACGCCCGCCTCGCGGGCCTGCTCGAAGGCCTCGCGGGTAGCCAGCGGCGTGGCCGAGGGCGTCAGCGCGACCTGGATTCCCTGAGCGACGGCGTGACGGATGAGGTCGAACAGATCGGCCCGTTTCAACGGATCGCCGCCGGTGAAGACCATCATCGGCCGGCGCTCGAACGTGGCGACCTGCTCGATCAGCGCCTTCGATTGCCCGGTGGACAGTTCCTCCGGATGGGGCTCTTCCTGGGCCGACGCCCGGCAGTGTTTGCAGACGAGGTCGCACGCCATGGTGACCTCGTAGTAGAACATCAACGGCGCGCGGCCGAAATCGGAGCGGTCGTAGTCGCCGTGGCTCATCGAGTTACTCGCTAGATACGTTGGTAGGTTGTGTCTGTCCGGTTTGACGTTGGTCGATCTCGGCGGCCAACTGGGCGGCACCGGGCCCGCCGTTGCATCGCAGTACCTCGCGATACCAGACGGAATAGTATCGCAGCCGGGCGGGCATGTGCGATCCGACCGAAGCGATCACCACGACGGTCAACATGACGCCCAGACGCAGATGCCAATGATCCCATAGGAATAGTACGGCGCAGAGCAACCCCAGCTTGGCAAGGGTCACGAGCCCCCGGCCCTGGTGAAACCAGATCAGCCGCGGCCCGGCCTCCAGGTACGTCAATACGACGCCCGTGCCGACGGTCAGCCACAATGCCGGCAGCAGGCTCGCCCGGGGGACGTCGAAGGCGTGGCCGCCGAGCAACATTCCCATGGCGGCGATATGGGCGGAGCGGAGGGCAATGTTCCAGGCACGGGCGCTAAGCATTCTCCGAGTATACCTGCTGGCAGAGACTGACAGTAGGGTCGACCGCGCCGGTGTGCTCGATTTCGGCGACTTCAAACACCGAGACGAGATCCCGGTTGACGAGCACGACCTGCGATCCCCGGTTGCCACAACTGGTTCCGGCAAACGAGACGGTGCCGTTGGGCACCGGAAAGAAATTCCTGAATTCCTGGCAGAGAAGCACCTTGGGGTCGTCGATAGTCTTCAGTTGGATTTCTCCGCGCACCTCGTAGCCGATCGCGACAAGGAAGGTGGAGAAGGTCCTCTTGGCAACGAAGCTCCGGGATCGCTTGCTCGGTGCCTCGTGCTTGCTGCTGGACGGCAGCACCAGGGCGATATTGTCCTTGCGGATGACGGCCTCGGACAACGTCTCGATGCAGGTGTCGCCCCGGCGGCGAAAGACCTTGACGTCGTGGACGGCAAGGAAGTCGGTGTTTGAATCGGTCAGCACGTCCAAAAGCCGCTGTCCGTGCGTTGCGACCTTGGCGGTCAGCAAATGTTCGTGGGTGGCAAGAATCGTATTGACTTCTTCAGAGAGCATTACCGGGCCTCGCGGGGCTTCAGATGCATTGCGAACGGTCGCTCCGTCAGTAGCTCGGATCACCGGCACGACGCCGGTATCCAACCATTACGTCCTCAGCAAGTCTAGCTTGAGGCACTCGGGCGGTGAGGGATTGACGTGGGCCGTGGGCGTCAGAATGCCGGCAGCGCCGGCAGCGGCCCCTCGCAAACGTCACAACTCGCACGATCATTGCGAGAAACGCGCGTGCCCGGCACCGGTCTCGGCTACGCGAGCTTCCATGGCCAATAGCCGCTGCTTGGTGCGAACACCGCCGACGGCTGAGAAACCGCCAATTCGGCCGCCAGACGAAACCACCCGATGGCAGGGGATGATCACGGGGATTCGATTCGCGGCCATGCATCCCCCCACAGCCCGAGCGGCGCCGGGGGAGCCGGCCCTGGCGGCGAGTTGGCCGTAGGTGAGCGTTTGGCCGTAGGGAATCCGGCGGCATTGCCGTAACACTCGGCGGCGAAAGGGGCTGAGCGAGCCTGGGTCGAGCTCGATTTCGTCAAACTCGACTACAACACCGGCGGCGTAGGCCTGAAGTTGTTCGACCAACGGGGGATTCCAATCGCCGGGGCGGGCCATTTCGAGCAGTTCCGGCTCCAGGGCGTCGATTGCCGCCCGGGCCGACGCATGCCCGAACGTCAACCGCCTCAGCACGCTGCCGCGTCCGACCAGGGCCATCCAACCGAGAGACGTGGCGAAAGTTGCAATATTTTGGGATGAGGGCGTATTTGCCATAGCGCTCCTTATGGGGGGTGGCAAGCGGCCGGCACTTGCCTTTCTCGTGGAAACCGCTGGGGGCTTTGACACGCAGTGGCACCCCGTCGTATACTATCAGCAGTCTCGAAGCAAGATGCGGCTCTCGTCGCCAACGGCCGATCGCTCCCGGGCAAAAGGATTCCTGGATGAATCGCTACCATTCGTTGTGTCACGACTTCTACGTCAATATGAGCCTCGGCACCGTTATGGACTTGCCGAACAACCGGGAGACGGTGCTCCATTTCTTCGAGCGGGTGCGGAAGACGTATCCCAGCATGCGGAATTTCTACAGCCGCGACCAAGGCGACTTTGTGCTGGAAGAGGACAAAGACCAGGGCAACTCCCGCTGGTGTACGATCGAGCCCAGGCGGATCTGTTCGGTGCAGGTCAACCCCGAGTCGGACGACAGTGCGATCCAGCAACACAAGCTCGTCCTGGACTTGGTGCCTTATACGCTGTCGGTTAGCCCGCTCGACTGCGAGTCGCTGGAATTGCTGTTCGGGTTCGATTTCACCTATCGGGGGAATCACAATCAGCTCGTGGCCGAGGCGTTGGGCGTCGTTCCGGCGATGGAGCGGTTGGTCGAGTTGCCGGGTGCGACGGTCATCGGTCACGAGCCGATGCTGACGATCGCCCTGGACGAAGATGCCCGGCTGCAATTTCGCCTGAGCGTGGAGACTCGAACTACACCGCAGCAGATCCGCACGGGCAACTTCCCGGAAGAGCAACTCAGCGTCTACGTCACCGCGCGGCAGCACGGCGGGCTGGAGGCGGAAGCTACGTTCGGCGAGACGCTCGACCGGCTGGCCAAGATTTGCCGCGAGATGGTCGACAACCACGTGGTCGAGCACGTGCTGAACCCGTTGGCCCGGACGATCGCGCTGAAGTAACGTAGCTGCACTCGCAAGTGTGCAGGAATCCCACGGTCTGGCGACAGCGTCCCTCGCTGCCGGCGGCACCGTGGCTACCCCATCCGTTCTACGCTAAGCGGCGGATCACTCAGGGCCGACGGCGGTCTCTCTGATCCAGACGGTTCCCTGGCGACTCAGTCCGGCGGTTTGCAGTGTCCGGTCGTCAACGCCCCGGGCGGCCTCGGCGGGAATCTCCAGCCGGGGTGTTCGGCCGTCGATCGGCTCTTCGATCCGTTGCAGCAGCGGCTCAAGCAATTCCAAGGGAGCGGGGCCGGGTGCGACAAATAGACACTCCACGTGCGCGGTGCCCCGGCGGGTGCGCACGTGGGCAAAGGCCACCGGCCGCTCGTTCGACTCGACGACCCACAAGCCCTCATTTTCAATCGCGATGGCCGCGAGCAGGGCCTCGAGCCGGTCCTCGTCGGGCGACGCCGATCGGAACAGTTCCAGGTCGTAGCTCCAGGTAGCAGGGCGGACAAAGATGGCCAGGGCCGGGCTCCTTTGCAGAGGGACTTGGCGACGGACGTACAACCGCAGTCGACATAATCAACACAACCACTATACCCGAACCTTGCCGCAGTCCCAACGGCGTTTCGCTCCGTTTCGGCAAGGCGTCCGCGGCACGGCGTGCGATGTGCCGCCCGGTTGTGAGCTATTCTCTCTAATAGCCTGGAAGTCGTTTCCACCGCAGCCAACGCTTTCTTATCCGACGGCACCGCGCGAACGGGCGCGGCGTCGCGATTACTTGGAGGCCCGTCTCATGCCCGATATGAAGCACTTGCGCAAGCAATTCTTCGTCGATCCCAAGGTCCAGGGGGCCCTGGTCGGCCGCGTGATTCTGTATTGGATGGTCTGCATCATCACGATTGGGTTGATGATCTTGTGTTGGCGGACCGTGACGGGTCCGGTCAGGTTGTTCTACATGCATTTCAGCGACATGTGGTTCTTCCACGGTCCGGCCATCCTGGCTTCGGCGGTGTTGTTACCGCTGGTCGTGATCGACATCATCCGGCTGAGCAATCGCTTTACCGGGCCGATGCTGCGTTTGCGACGTTCGATGCGAGCGCTGGCGCAAGGCGAACACGTCGAGCCGATCCTATTTCGCGACGAGGACTTCTGGCAGGAGTTTGCCGAAGAGTTCAACACCTTGGCAGCCCGGGTCCAAGGTCAGGCCCCTGCGGCGGAGCAGGTCCCCGAGGAGCAGGCAGAGCAAGAGTACGAGGAGCCGGTAGCTGCCGGAATCGAGTAATCGGCGCACCAAGCGAGCCGCGGGGTTCACCCCCGCGCAATGAGCGAGCCACGGGGTTCACCCCCGCGCAACAGTGCGCCGGGGCAAGCCCGGCGGCTCGCCGTTCAACCACGCACCCTGCTACGGGATCTTGCGTGGGTCGGTCTTCGGCTTGCGAGTTCGGCCGGTCCAGATTCGGCTCAATACCCCCGAGCGTTGTGAGTCGGCGTCGCGGCCGTATCCGGTCACTTTGAGCGTGCTTCGGCTAACCAACCGCCGCTCGACGTCGGTTTCTCTGGAACTCTGCCAGACGACGCCACCAGGTACTTCTCTCGATATGGATGACCAGGTCGTGACCGTTCCGTGGGGATATTCATGCACGGTCCGCACGAGATGCGAGTTGACGATCTGCTCCATGACTTCAAAGGGCATGTTCAGCGCCATGACGTCGACGGATGTTTCGCTTAGCGAGTTTTCGCCGCTGAGGTCGGTCGTCACGCTTCGTCGCTTGAGCACGTAGGGCGCGACCTCGCCGGAGTAGTAGATACTTGTAGCAGTTTTGCTGGCTGCACCGGCCGACTCGAGTTGGAGGATCTTACAGGGTACTTTGCGTCCCTGGATGACGATTTCACCGGTCTTGGGTTCGTTGATCTTCAAATCCCGGCCGGCTAGTTCGCCATGGAACCCCTGCTTGTGTTCCTCCGTCTCCTTTCTGAACCGTTTTCCGGAAACCTCCACCATGGTTTCGACCTTGAGCCGAACGCCGTCTTTCTCGACTTCCAACAGGATCGTCTTCGTGTCGGTGTAACTGCGGTTGGAAACGGCCCCTTGCTCGTCGAGCGTTTCGGTCGTGATGCGGACCTGCTTCCAAGACCCTGCCCCAAAACGTCCCCAGGGGTGATGCTTGGCCGGGATTTCCGGCTGCTCAGCGCCGTTACTCGCAGTGACACCGATCAGCACCGGGCAGAAACCGGCTAAAAGGAGCCACAGCAGGATGGGGGCGACAAGTCGCACGATGGTCTCTCCAAAACAGCGAACACGGGCGTGGGGATGCCCGGCGAATAACCTCAGGACAGTCTAGCTTACAGCGAGCCGGTTGGTCTGTCCTCGCGGGGCGGTTTGGCCCGGTTGTACGGGTTGGCCCGCCTCAATGGCGTCCATTATAGCGTGCGTAGCTTTCAGGTTCACCCCCCAGGGCCGTATCGAGGACGGGTTTCTTCGGAGACGCCACCCCACCATGGCCTAGAATACCATGCACCCGACGTGGGGGGGTGCATGTCCCTTCGCCACAGCGGCGATTGCGGTAGAATGGACCGGCACGCCAAGACCACGCCCCGATTGACCCACGAGCAGCGCCGATGGAACTCCAAGAGCTTCGATGCAAGAGTTGTGGGGCAACGATCCATCCGGACAACATCACGATGCGTCTGGCAATGGCCCGATGCGATCACTGCGGGGCCGTATTCGCTATTGCCGGACTGGCGACGTCGCACGACGATGCCGCGAAGCAGCCGCGGATCAAGGTGCCGATGCCCCGGGGAATTGTCGTCGAAGATTTCGGCAACTCGCTGGAGATCCGGCGGCGATGGTTTCACGCCGTGTTCATTTTCTTGGCGTTCTTTTGCGTCTTTTGGAACGGGTTCATGATCGCTTGGCACGTCATTGCCTTGTCGATGGGCGTGTGGTTCATGTCGTTGTTCGGGCTGTTGCACACGGCCGTGGGGATCGGCCTGGCTTGGTACACGCTGGCGGGCTTTCTCAACACGACGACGATCCGCGCCAGCAGGGGGCTGATCGAGATCACTACGGGCCCGGTCCCTTGGCGGGGCAACGCGACGCTGCCGACCGACGATATCGACCAGATTTACTGTAAGGAACAGGTCAGTCACGGCAAGAACGGCACGAGTTGCTCCTACCAAGTGCTGATCGTGACGAAGGCCAACGTGAGAAAACCCCTGTTAAAAGGGCTGCCCGACGCCGATCAGGCCCTGTTTGTCGAGCAGGAGTTGGAGCGGTTCTTGAATATCGAAGATCGCCCCGTCCGCGGTGAGATCGCGAGGTAGACGGGCCCCCAGCCCCGAGTCCCCAGTCCCCAGTCCCGAGTCCCCAGTCCCGAGTCCCCA
>JABMRB010000362.1 GCA_013202865.1 Candidatus Nealsoniibacteriota bacterium
GGTGGGATGCAGTTGCATTACAACCGCACTGGAGGGCCCGAGGAGTTTGAATACACCTTTGACGTGCCAGCAGCCGGGAAATATGCGATCAGCGCGCGGGTGGTGACGCCCAGTTGGAAGCAGCACCTGCTGGTCGCTGCCAACGGCGCCAAGGAGCCGACCGACATCGCACTGCCGTTTACCGTCGGCATGTGGGATAAGACGGCGCCGGTCGAGGTCTCGCTGGTCAAGGGCCGGAACGTCCTTCGCTTCTCGCGTAACGAGCCGGTCAAGGGATTGACCATTAAGGACTTCACGCTGAGCCCGGTGAAGTGAAGGTTGCAGTAGATCGTGTGGTCAGATCACGATGGAGCTTATCTCCAGGGCTGACCCCAGGGAGGCTGTTAATCCACGATGGGTGGGCCAGCCCTCTCGCGGGGGATCGGCTGGGCCACCCGCGGGGGGGCATATTTGCCTTCGACCGTGTCTTATTCGGGCCCCATTTTCACGGCAATCCGGCATTTTGATTTCCGAGATGAGTTTATCGGAGAGTGAACACCTAACTTCTTGCTGATTCACGGTTTACGCCGTTTGCACCGCGAAAGGAAGGTTTGATGGCACAGGCAGCGCGAGCCAATGCCCGGCGAAATCGCCGTTCTGCTGCGAGTCGGTATCAGCTTCCAATCGCGTTCCACTCCCTACATCCTCAGCATCGTGCCCCCTGGCGGGGTATCAGCACGCCACGTGTTGTGATGGGTTATGCCCAATACCCCTCTCAGCCTCCGATCCGGTCGGATTCGTGGCCTCAAAGGACCACCGACAAGGGATGGGTTCGGTATCGTATACTTGTTGGTCATCATGCTACGCAGCCCTCGAAGTGCAGGAGACCCGAGGAAACTTTTCGGGGCAAGAATTGGCTTGAGGAGAATTCAAATGCAGGGTCCTGAGAATACCACTTGCGCCGAGTCTCGCCCTAGGCGCCTCGGCAGGCGTTGGATGACCACCACCTGTGGGCTGATTGTCGTTCTCGCTACAACAGCCGTGTGTCTGTGGGTCGTCTATTCGGGTGAGATTTGGCGACGCGTCGAGTTCATTCGCAAAGGCAACGTGAGGATCGGGGAGTTGACAGTTTGCCTTGATCCTAAGGATGAAATGATTACGCAGGTGATCTTGGATCGAGGCTGCTACGAGCCGGAATCTTCCGCGATGATTCGGGAGATCTTGAAGCCCGGCGACACGTTTATCGACGTTGGGGCCAACATCGGATGGTTCACGCTTATGGCTTCGCGTATCGTTGGCCGGGAAGGGCGTGTGATTGCCTTCGAACCTGCGCCTGAGAGCTTTGAGTATTTGCGTCGCAACGTTGAGGTCAATGGATGCAAAAACACCATCATCGAGCAGAAGGCCTTGTCCAATAAGCGTGGAAAACTGGAACTTCGTATTCACGAGACCAACAAAGGAGGCCACAGTATTCTCACATCCGCCGAGCGGCCGGACAGCATAGAAGTGGACGCCATATCCCTTGACGAATACCTGGAGGGAGTCGAGGGCAACCTCACGCTCGTGAAGATTGACACGGAGGGTGCTGAAGGGATCATCCTCCAAGGGATGCAGAAGACGCTGCGAAGTCAACCCCGCATGGCCATCATCATGGAGTTTCAGCCCACCTCGATTCTCCGCACGGGGGTCAATCCGACGGCAATGCTTTGCGACCTTCTGGGTATGGGCTACGAGATTCAGGTCATCGATGTGCCATCAGGAGATCTGGTTTCAGTCAGCCAGCCACAAGTCTCCAAGTTGTCGGAGTTGCTCGAAGCGAGCCAGACTCACGTAAACATCCTTGTGAGGCATTCTCGGGGCCGGAAGAGAGAGGCCCGAAATGCCCGGCTAGAGATAGATACGTCCTGGGGCTGCTGTTGGTCTGGCGAAAGCGCCAATGGCGGAGTCAGCTTCGCCGGTGTTCAACCCGTTTCCCTTCGACTCGGGCGGTAATGGCCCTGCCATCCGTTATCTCATCAAGTCGTCAGACGGTCGATGTTTCTCGGACACGTCGAAAAACGACCGATAAAGAAACGACCATGCCCCCGGTCAGCGGACTGTTTGAAGCGCGAGGCGGTGAGCACCGGTTCTCCCTCAATCGGGTGGCAAACGAGGGCAAATTGACGCCGTCGCAAGAAACGGTTGTGCTGGGGTTCCTCGGATGCCCCAGATTTCCAACGTATTTCGGGACGGCGATAGCGGTTGAAGTCTTTGGCTCCTGCCCAAGGAGATTCGCAAGGTGTCGGTCCGCGTTTGCATGCAAGCTGACCGTCTCGTAGAATATACGGACTAGCGGCTATCCGTCAGCTATACTTGGCGTGTGATGCATGCTGGCTGCTGACAAGATGAGATTTCCGCCGAACGTTCCCACGAAGCAGTTCTGTCATTCCGGTTTGGTCACGTCCGTATCTCATATCTCCCACAACCTATCGAGGAGGCGTAATTGTGAAATCAACAAACCCATGGCGATCTTTGCAGGTAGTAGCAGTGACCTTGGTGGTCGCTCTGGCAGCGTTGCCAGCCTTTGCCCAGAACCGGGTCAGCACCGTAAGACGTGGCAACGCCGCTCCGACCGAGAAGAAGCCAAACATCCTTGTCATCTGGGGCGATGACATCGGCACCTGGAACATCAGCCACAACAATCGCGGCATGATGGGCTACCGGACGCCGAACATCGACCGCCTCGCCAAGGAAGGCGTGGCCTTCACCGACTACTACGCGCAGCAGAGCTGCACGGCGGGTCGCGCGGCGTTCATCAGCGGCTCGGTGCCCGTTCGCTCGGGCATGACCAAGGTCGGCCTGCCGGGCGCGTCGCAAGGCTGGCAGAAGACCGACTGCACGATGGCTACGGTCCTCAAGGGACAGGGCTACGCCACCGGCCAGTTTGGCAAGAACCACCAGGGCGACCGCGATGAACACCTGCCGACGATGCACGGCTTCGATGAGTTCATCGGCAGCCTTTACCATCTCAATGCCGAGGAAGAACCCGAGCACCCCGACTACCCGAAGAATCCGGAATTCCTCAAGAAGTTCGGCCCGCGCGGCATTCTCGAATGTAAAGCTGACGGCAAGGGCGGCCAGACCATCAAGAACCTCGGACCGCTCACCAAGAAGCGCATGGAGACCATCGACGA
>JABMRB010000363.1 GCA_013202865.1 Candidatus Nealsoniibacteriota bacterium
AGCCGGTACTACGAACGACATCACCGGAAAGGACCGGCCGTGGAGGAACACAACCAGCTTAGCCGTCGGGAACGGCAGATCATGGATGCGGTTTATGCCCGCGGCGAGGCGTCGGCCACCCAGGTATGGCAGGCGTTGCCCGATCCGCCCTCGCGCACCGCCGTGCGGACGTTGCTGCGGATCCTCGAAGATAAGGGACATCTGCGTCACCAGAAGCGGGGCCGCGAGTTCGTCTATCATCCGGTCCGACCGCGACGCCGGGCCGGGCAGACGGCGTTGCAGGGAGTGCTCAAAACGTTCTTCGACGGATCGCTCGAGAAGGCGGTGGCCGCCCATCTGGCGCAACCCAACGCCGAAATCCCACCGGACGAGGTGAAACGCCTGGTCCGGTTGATCGAAAAGGCCCGTCAGAAGGAAGTGTGATCATGCCGATCGCCCGGGTCGATACCGTCGCGTTCTGCGAGGCCGCCGAGAGTTGGCTGCCCGTGTTGATCGACGCGTCGATCAAAGGGCTGGCCGTGCTCGGTCTGGCGGCCGTGGCGACGCGCATGATGCGTCGCAGCTCGGCGGCAACCCGGCACCTGGTCTGGTTCGCCGCGCTGACGAGCCTGCCGCTATTGCCCGTGCTCTCGGCCACGTTGCCCGACTGGCACGTGCTGCCCGGTTGGGCCGCACTACCGGCCCCGGCCGCTACGCAGGAGTATTCGACGCCCGGGCGGACGCCCAGCAACTCGCCTGCGCCTGCCCCGGGCCCGAATTCATCGGCGCCGCTGGAGAGTTACCCGGTCGTGCCGCCGGTGGAGCCTGCTGCGACGCAAGACGTTGCCACTTCGCGCACCGCTCTCTCGTGGCAGGCGTGGCTGGCCGTCGCATGGCTCGTGGGCATGGCGGCGGCGCTGGCGCCGATCGGCGTAGGGTTGTTGAGTCTCTGGCGGTTGCGGCGCCGGGCGGAACCAATCTCCGAGGGCCCTTGGCCGGACCGCATCCAGCGCCTGGCCGCCGACATGGGGATCTCGCGCCGCATCGTCCTGTTGCGAAGCGACCGCCGTGCGATGCCCATGCAATGGGGGATCGTCCGGCCGAAGCTGCTGCTGCCGGCCGAGGCGCAGCAGTGGTCGGACCAACGGCAGCAGGTGGTGATCCTCCACGAACTGGCCCACGTCAAGCGGTCCGACTGCCTGACGCAGTTGACGGCCCAACTCGCGGCCGCCATCTTCTGGTTCAATCCGCTGGTCTGGGTGGTCCTGCGGCGATTGCGCCTCGAACGCGAGGCCGCCTGCGACGACATGATCATTGCCGCCGGTTGCAGCCCCGAAGACTACGCCGACCAGTTGCTCGCCATCGCCTCGGGCTTGGAGGCACACGTGCTGGCCGCGTACACCGCGATCGCCATGGCCCGGCCGTCGGCGCTGGAGGGGCGACTGCTGGCCATCCTCGACAATCGACGCAACCGCCGAACGCTCAGCGGCGCGGCAGTAACCGTCGCGATCTGCACGGTGTTCGCGGTCGTCACTCCGCTAGCAATGCTCCGCGCGGTGACCGTAACATCGAATCCGCTCCCCTTGCCGTCGGCCATACAACCGGTCGCGGCGCAGCGCCCCGCGGTCGAGATCCTCCGCCGGCTCGGTGCCGACGTGCAGATCAACCGCAACGGCCACGTCACGCTGGTCCATTTGGAGCGGCGGCAGATCACCGACGACGATCTGGCATGCCTTGCCGAGTTGCCCAATCTCGCGCGGCTCTACCTGGCCGACACGCGCACCACCGACGCCGGGCTGAAGTACATCCGAGGCCTCTCGCAACTGAGACGGCTTTCGCTGCACGGAACGCCGCTGACCGACGCCGGTCTGGCCCAGCTTGCCGGGCTCTCGACCCTCGAAGTGCTCGACCTGCACCACACCCGAGTGACCGACGCCGGCATGGTGCATCTCGGGCGACTGGGAAATCTGACGTATCTGAACCTCGGCTGCAACCCGGGCGTCACCGACGTCGGGCTGGCCCGCCTCAAGGGACTGTCGCGGCTGGCCGAACTCGATCTGACGCAGACCTCGATCAGCGACGCCGGGCTGGCCTATCTCCGCGAGATGCCCGCCCTGGCGTCGGTCAAGCTGGCCGGTACGCGGATCACGTCCGGCTGGCTGGGCCATCTGCTCGGCAGCAACGTCCAGCGGCTCGACGAACCCGTGCCCGGCAACCACGTCAGCCTGCTGCGGCAACTGCCGAATCTCCGCTACGTGAAGCTCCGCGACGCCACCGACGCCGATCTGGCACACCTGGGCAGCCTGCCCCGGCTCGAAAGGCTCGATCTCGCCGAAACCGACGTCACCGACGCCGGCTTGATATACTTGAAGAAGCTGCCGAACCTCCGGTCGTTGATCCTCCGCAGCACGGGCGTGACCGACGCGGGCCTTTCGCAGGTCGCCCAACTGCCACGGCTGCAAAGCCTGGACGTGGCAAACACGGCCGTCGGCAACGCCGGCCTGCAACGCCTCCGCGGCCACACCGGCCTGCAATGGGTAATCGCCACCGGCACAAGCGTCACCCGTCGCAACACGCTGCCGGGCGTAAGGATCGACTTGACGGAGTAGACAAGCAGTGAGCGGTGAGCAGTGAGCGGTGAGCGGTGAGCGGTGAGCTGTGAGCAGTGAGCGGTGAGCGGTGAGCGGTGA
>JABMRB010000046.1 GCA_013202865.1 Candidatus Nealsoniibacteriota bacterium
CCCGGGAGATGGTCAACACGAGCGGTGTGCTTGCTCAGATCGATTACTTCACCCTCGGCGACGGCTCCAAGGGCTTCTGGAACGGCATGATCGACGAGGCGCTGATTTACGGCAAGGCACTCTCTGCGGCAGAGGTCTACGCGCTGGCCGGGTTGGAAGTGGCCGACATGACGTCGCACAACGTCACCGTGACCGCCTCCTCGACGCTCGATGCGGCCGACACGCCTTGGCTGAACCTCGGCACGCTCACCATGACCGACGGCGCGAGCCTGCAAACCGTGGGCGCTCCGACCAGCTTCACCGGTCTGGCGTTGGCTGGCGGCACCACGCAGGCAACGCTCAACACGCAGACGGCCACCACGCTCGCCGCGATTGACGCCGGTGCTGCGATCGGTGCAACAATCACCAAGTCCGGCGGATCGACACTGACGGTCATGCCGTCGGCTTCCACCGTACTGGCAGCCACGGAGACCGTCGAGACCACCGCCGGCGACCTGATCGGCTATCACGACGGCACGAACGACCCGTTCGGCGCCGCGATGCTGAAGGTCAGCGGCGGCAACCTCGTGCTCTCAGCCACCACGGGCGCGGCCGGTGCGGCAGTCGATTTCGACAATGCGGTCGAAGCCATCGGCGGGACGATCGCCGCCGGTCCCGGCGGCCACGCCGGGCCGATGACCGTCAACCTGGCGGCCACCGGCGGCGTGAACCTCACCGGCGACGTGGAGTTGACCTCCGCGGCCAACTACGAATTGAACATCGCCGGCAAAGTGACCGCCCCCGACACCACGACGGTCAACACGGGCACGGTCTCGATGGCTGGCGCCGACAGCGTTCTCGGCACACTGACGGTCAACGACGGCAACGTCAGCGTGGCCGGGGCCAACACGATGATCGGCACTATGAACGTCGCCGGTGGCTCGGCCCAACTCTCCGGCGCCGACATGACCGTCGGCACCATGACCGTCGCGGGCGGATCGGCCCAACTTTCCGGCGCCGACCTAACCGTCGGCACCATGGCGGTCGGCACCGCGACCGCCCCCGGCGGCACGGTCGGCACCGGCGGCAACGAAGTAAACGTCACCACCCGCCTGGCGTTGGAGGAGGTGACCTACGAGATCAGCGGCGCTGCGATGACGGCCATGGGAACGGACCTGCTCGGCGGGGCCGACGTGAAAGTCGCCGGCGGCACGCTTACCGTGAACCCCCCGAGTTTCTTCCCCGCCGGATCGCCGGCCGGTGCGGTGGCCCACTGGGATTTCGATGAGGCTGCCGGCCTCGTCGCCGCCGAAGACAGCGGGCTCTACGACGGAGACGTGACCGGCGACCCGATCTGGCAGCCTGCCAGTGGACAGATTGGCGGCGCGCTGAAATTCGACGGCGACGACATGGTCGTCGCCCAGCTCAACGGCGACAAGCTGCCGGCCTACCAGAACCCCCCCGGCAACGTGATCTCCGTGGCAATGTGGGTTAAAGGTGCCGCGCAAGCGGACAAGAGGATCTTCTCGGAAGGATCGAGCACCAGCGATCGGCCGTTGTACAACCTCGGTACGGACAACACAGGCAATACCGGGGCGTTCGATCTATACGTGCGCAACAGTGAAAACAGCACACGCGCCAATCACATCAAGTCGAACACAATGGTATTCGACGACACCTGGCACCACATTGCCTGGGTCGACGACAACGGCACCGCAAGGCTTTACGTTGACGGGGTCGCCGATACAAGGAACTTCAACTACACGCGGGCCGGTACTAGCCAAACAGACAGAGTGAGCATCGGCGGAATCCTCCGAGCAACTCCGAGTTACTTCTTCACCGGCTTGATCGACGACGTGTGGATCTTCGACGAGCCGCTGACGGCCGCCGACGCGCAAACGCTGTTTGCGGCTACCAGTTGGCCTGAGGTCGCCACCACGATTTCCGACGACACCACGAACCTCACCATTGAGGGCGACGCCACGGTAACCTCCGGCATGCAGGAAGTGGAATTGGGTAACCTGACCGTCGCCGTGGGCGTCGCCAATGTTTCGTTCGACAACGCAGCCTGGAGCTTCCAAAATGCTGCGATTGTCGATGCCGCCACGATCAACGGCGAAGTGGCGGTGCGAGGAACGCTCGACGTCGGCGACGGCGTCGGCACAATGACCGTCGGCAGCGGGGAACTGGTGCTCGACAACAGCGCGGCCACGGCGACCTACAACGTCCAGGTCAGCGTGGCTGCCGAAGCGGGCGACGCCGACCAGATCGTGCTCGGCGGCGGCGAAAGTACGCTGATACTTGGCGGCGAACTCAAAGTCAGCAGTGTGAATGATCGTGCTGCCAACGACTTCTATGGCAACGCCAAGCGAACCATCGTCGAGAACCCCGACGCCGTCGGAAACATCGGCTGGCTCGACGATCAGACCGACCCCGGCAACCCGGTGATGGTGGGCAACCGGTTCGAGACCGTCAACCCGCCACTCGCGGATCCCGGTAACCCGGCTGACTCGCCCCCGCACCTCGGCCAGGGTGCCTTCCTGCATGACGTTACTTACCATCTCAAAGACGCGGATGAGGCTCAGACCACCGCCGTGGAACTCGACGTGTTCATCGCCCTGGGTGGCGACGCCGACGGCGACGAAAAGGTCTGGCTCAGCGACTGGGCCGCGTTGCGTGCCAACTTCGGCAATACCGGCACCGGCAAGACCTGGACCGAAGGCAACTTCGACCCCTGGGTCGACGACAAGGTCTGGCTCAGCGACTGGGCCGCCTTGCGAGCGAACTTCGGCAACGCGAGCTATACCGACCCAGTAGCCGGCGCGGCGGCCGTTCCCGAGCCCGGTACGATCGCGATGCTGCTGGGTGCCCTGGCCGGATTGGCCGTGGCGGTCCGGCGGCGGCGTCACGCGGCGTAGCCAACTCGATGAAAGTGACCCTTGTGCGAGGTCCTGTAAGAGCAACGACGAAGACGTGCCGCGGTCGGCGTCCGCGCAGGCCGGCCTTCGAGAGGCTCGAACCGCGGGTGATGCTCGATGCTACGCCGATCATCAGCGAGTTCATGGCCGCCAACGGCGCGACCCTGGCCGACGGGCGTGGAGCGTTCGAAGACTGGATCGAGATCCACAATCCGACCGGCGCCGCCGTCGAGTTGGACGGCTGGTACTTGACCGACGATCCGGCCGACTTGACGCAATGGCCGTTGCCGGCCGTGTCGCTGGCTGCCGGTGATTATCTGATCGTGTTCGCCTCAGGACGCGACGAGATCGACCACGTCGATCCGGACGGGAATCCGCACACCAACTTCAAGCTCGACACCGCCGGCGATAGCCTGGCACTGGTTGCGCCCGACGGTACGACGATCGCCGACGCCTACTGGCATTACCCCGAGCAACGTGCCGACGTCTCCTACGGCGTGGCGGTGGATACCCTGGTTGCCTCGGGGGCGATGGCGGAGATTCTCGTTCCCGCCGACGGCTCCCTCGCAACCACCTGGACCGCCTTGGACTTCACACCCGAGGTCGCCTGGACGGCAGGACCGACCGGTGTCGGCTACGACGTGAGCACCGCCGCCGGATCGTCGACCCCGCTGAAGGTCGACCTCGGCGAATCGATCAATTCCGGCCCGACGCAATCGGGATGGGAATCCATCGAGCACGAGGGCACCTCGCCCGTCACGCGGTCGTTTCCTCACGACGAATTGGCCGGGCCGGGTAACTCGGTGGTCGTGACCGTCAGCGGGCAGACGCATTGGCGCGACTACGCCCCGGCCACGGGAATCTTCGCCCCGCTCTCGAATCTTCTCTCGGACGGCCCGTTGGCCAACGCCCCGGCCACGATTGCGCTCGATCTGCAGAACCTGCTCAGCGGCACGTACGAGATCACCACGTATCACCACACCACGGAATTTGGCCCCAGCGCCCGGCCACCGGCCACTCCGTTTGACGTCTACCTGACCGACGGCCTCGTGACCGACGATCCGATCGTGGTGGGGGCCGTGATGTCGGACAACAACAGCAGCGCGCTGCGGACCGAGACGTTTCAGTTCACGGTCGTCGATGGCTCGCCCGTGCGGATCGCCTTTGACCGCGGGCAGTCGGTGGGGCAAGGAGACCATTTCGCCTTGCCGGGGTTTGAACTGACGCTGTTGACCGAGGCCCGTGTCGGCGATTTCATTACCACCGATATCGAAACCCAACTGCACGGCCACGGCACGTCGGCCTATCTGCGTACGGCCTTCGAGGCGGCAGTGGTCGACGACGTCCAGCGGCTCGCGCTGCGCATCAAGTACGACGACGGGTTTGCCGCCTACCTGAACGGTACACCGATCGCCGCCCGCAACGCGCCGTCGGCCCCGGCCTTCAACGCGACAGCCACGCAAGAGAATCCGGTCGAGCAGGCTGTCCGCTTCGAGGAAATCGACGTTAGCGATTTCCGCGGCGCGCTGCGGACCGGTACCAACGTGCTCGCCATTCACGGCCTGAATCTACTCGCCGACGACGACGACTTTCTCATCCTGCCCGAATTGGTCGCCACGCGAACGGGCGATTCGGCCTACATGACCGCATCGACGCCTGGACGGAGCAACGCCCCGGGCTATTCCGGCCTGGTGGCCGACACCCAGTTCAGCGTCGACCGGGGCTTCTACACCGATCCGTTCGACGTCGAGATCACCACGGAAACGCCCGAGTCCCAGATCCGCTACACGCTCGACGGCAGCCGCCCGACGGAAACCACCGGTACGCCCTACACCGAGCCGATTACGATCGCCGGGCTGACGACGCTGCGTGCCGCTGCCTTCAAGCCGGACCATATTCCCACGAACGTCGACACCCATACGTACGTCTTTCTCGACGACGTGGTCGTCCAGAACGGCGCCGGCTTTCCGACCGGCTGGGGTATCGGTGCGGACTACGCCATGGAGGACGATCCGGGTGACCTGGCCCTGATCGCCGGCGACTCGCTCTACACCGTCGAACAGGCTCGGCAGGTCGTCGCCGATTCCCTGCTCGCCCTGCCCACGCTTTCGATTGTGCTGGACACCGACGGCATGTTCGGCTCGGCACAAGGGATCTACGCCAACACCGAAGGCCGGGGCTTCACCTGGGAGCGCCCCACGTCCGTCGAGTTGATCTACGCCGACGGCACGCCCGGGTTCCAGCAGGACGCCGGAATCCGTATCCAGGGATTCACGTCGCGCGACCCGGGCCGCAACCCGAAACACTCGCTGAGGCTGATCTTTCGCAGCGTCTACGGAGCCGGGCAGTTAGACTACCCCTTCTTCGGCGGCACAGCGTCCCTCGCTGCCGGCGGCACAGCGACCGACCGCTTCGACACGATCGTCCTGCGATCC